>NZ_JBSFUY010000012.1:0-234846 GCF_053592055.1 Streptomyces sp. NPDC002817 | reverse complement strand
TCCGTGCCGTGCAGGTCGTCGTCCTCGACGTGGACCGCCTTGTCGGCACCCATGGACAGCGCCTTGCGCAGCGCGTCCTTGGCGTCCTCCGGACCGACCGTCAGGACGGTGACCTCGGCGTCATCGGCCTCACCGGCGATCTGCAGCGCCTGCTCGACCGCGTACTCGTCCAGCTCGGAGAGCAGACCGTCCACGTCGTCACGGTCGACGGTCAGGTCATCCGCGAAGTGCCGGTCGCCCGTGGCGTCGGGCACGTACTTCACGGTCACAACTATCTTGAGACTCACGGCAATTGCTCCTCTTTCGACAATTCGGCATACGACGTCACCGGCCGCTGCGCCTCAGTCGTACGCGGTACGAGTAGTGCTCGGGCAGAAAGTGACTGATCGCCAGCTCGACGAGTTGTCCGGCGACCGACTGGTAGAGCCGGTCGATGCGCAGCAGCGCGCGGCCCGGTTCGCAGCCGAGGTGTTCGGCGAGTTCGGGGGTGGCCTCCGCGACCGTGATGCTCTGCTCGGCCTCGGCGATCGGTTCGGGCAGCCGGCCGTCGAGGAAGCCGATGACGGTGGAGGCGCTGGGGGTGCCGGGCTCGGTGAGTTCGGGGACCGACTCCAGCAACTGGCCGACGGCGGGCGGCAGGGAGACCGCGGTGTGGCAGAACGCGGTGTCCTCGTGCAGCCGGACGAAGGCCAGCTTGTGCACCCGGTCGGTGTGCAGGCCCAGTCGCCCGGCCGCGTCCACGTCGACCCGTCGGTGCAGGGGCGTGACGACCCGCATACGGGTGTCGATGGACAGGCCCATCAGGTCGTCCACCGAGCCGAACTGGCGCAGATACTGTTCGTCGCGGGGCGTGGCGAAGGTGCCGCGCCCCGGCACCCGGTGGACCAGCCCTTCCGCCACCAGGTCCTGGAAGGCCCGGCGCACGGTCTGCCGGCTGATGCCGTAGTGCTCGGCGAGCTGGGCCTCCGTCGGCAGCCGCACCCCCTCGGGGTAGTCGTGCCGCAGGATCGCGGTGCGCAGTTCGCGGGCGAGCTTCAGGTAGGTGCTCTCACGCTGTGGTTGCTCGAGCATCGACGTCACCCCGTCATCAGACGACGCCGTCGGCGCGCAGCGCCTCGATGGCGTCGCGGCTGTGGCCGAGCCCGGTGAGGATCGCGTCGGTGTGCTCGCCCACCGCCGGTACGGGGTCCATGCGGGCGGGCAGCCCCGCGAGGTCGGCCGGCGGCAGCAGCGCCTGCACGGTGGCGCCCGGTACACCCACCTCGCGCCAGCGGTCACGGGCGGCCAGCACAGGGTGGTCGAGGAACGCGGCGATGTCGTTGACCCCGGCGCAGGCGATGCCGATGTCCTCCAGGTCCTTGAGGATCTCCTCGGCGTCGGAGCGTGCACAGCGCTCGGCGACGACGGCGTTGAGCTCTTCGCGGTGGGCGACACGGTCGGAGCCGGTGGCGAAGCGCGGGTCGGTGGTGAGCTCGGGATCACCGAGGAACTCCGCGCACAGCACGGCCCACTCGCGCTCGTTCTGGATGGAGAACAGCACGTCCTTGCCGTCGGCGGACGTGAAGGTGCCGTAGGGGGCGATGGTGGCGTGCTGGGTGCCCAGGCGTGGGGGCTGGCTGCCGCCGTACTGCGTGTAATTGGCCGGCTGGCCCATCCACTCGGCCAGTGCCTCGAAGAGGGACACCTCCACCGGGTGGGCCGTGCCGGTCGTGGCGCGGGTGTACAGGGCCGTCAGGACGCCGCTGTAGGCGTACATACCTGCGGCGATGTCGGCGACCGAGATCCCGACCCGCGCGGTCTCCTGCGGGGTTCCGGTCAGGGACACCAGTCCGGTCTGGCACTGCACCAGCAGGTCGTACGACTTACGGTCGGCCCACGGTCCGTCCGTGCCGTATCCGGAGATCGTGCACGGGATGAGCCGCGGCCGACGCTCGGTGAGTGTGTCGGTGTCGAGGCCGAGACGGTCGGCCGCTCCGGGGGCGAGGTTCTGCACGAAGACGTCGGCGTCGTCGAGGAGCCGGTGCAGGATCTCCAGGCCGCGCGGATCCTTGAGGTCCAGGGTGAGGGATTCCTTGGAGCGGTTCAGCCAGACGAAATAGCTGGAGTGACCGTGGACGGTCGTGTCGTACCGCCGCGCGAAGTCACCGCCGCCCGGGCGCTCCACCTTGATGACCCGGGCGCCGAGGTCGGCCAGCTGCCGGGTGGCATAGGGGGCGGCCACCGCCTGCTCCAGGCTGACGACCGTGATCCCGGACAGAGGAAGCTTCGGGACGCTCATATGGCCTATTTGTACGGCCAAATCAAGGGCACTGTCAAAGTGATCCAAGTCATGCGCACGTGGTCGTGTGCGGGCGGGGAGGAAGGACCCCCGGTCCTCCCTCCTCACCCCGCGTGATCAGGACCGGCGGCTCGGATGGCACAGCACCATCACCGCGCGGGCGACGAGTTCGCCGGCGCCGCCGAGCTCCTGTCGGTAGCGGTCCGTCATCTCCCGTACGGTCTCCGCGAACTCGGGATCGACGGCGCGGGCGCGCGCGGGGGGAGGCAGTTCCTGCGCCATGGCACGGCGACGGGCGAGAAGGGTGATGATCTCCTCGTCGAGACGCTCTATCCGGTCCGGTGACGGGTCCGCCGTCAGGTCGGCGGTGCGGTTCGTCGTCACAATGAATCTCCGTTCTCCCGCGGGTGACGCGACGGGCCTCATCGCAGTTGGTCCTTCAACACCTTGCCCGTGGCACCGATCGGCAACTCCTCCCGGAACTCCACGGATCGGGGCACCTTGTATCCGGCCATGCGTTCCCGGCTCCAGGCGATCAGCTCCTGCGCCGACACCCGGCCGTGCCGTACGACGAAGGCCTTGCCCACCTGACCCATCCGCGCGTCGGGGACGCCCACCACCGCGGCCTGGGCGACCGCCGGGTGCTGGAGCAGGAAGCCCTCGATCTCGGCGGGGTAGGCGTTGAAGCCGCCCACCACGAACATGTCCTTCTTCCGGCCGACGATCCTCAACCGTCCCCGGTCGTCGAGCGTGCCCAGGTCACCGGTGTGCAGCCAGCCGTCAGGGTCGATCGCCTCGGCCGTCGCCGCGGGGTCGTCGAGGTAGCCGAGCATGACGCTGTAGCCGCGTACCAGTACCTCGCCGTCGTCGGCGATGCGGATCTCCAGCCCGTCGCAGGGGAGGCCGACGGTCGTGGCGATCTCCTCGAAGGAGTCGCCGGGCCGGGAGGCCGTGACCGTGCCGGCCTCGGTGAGGCCGTAGCCGGTCATGATCGTCCGGAAGGGCAGCTCGCTGCTGATCCGGCGGATGAGCTCCACCGGGATGTCCGCGGACCCGGTCACCGCCGCCCGCAGCGAGGACAGGTCCCGGCCGCCCTTCGCCTCCGCCTCCAGGAGGGAGTGGTAGAGCGTGGGCGGGCCGGGCAGCATGGTCACCCGTTCGCGTTCGACCAGGTCGAGCACCTGGTCCACGTCGAAGACCGGCACCGGGAGAATGGTCGCGCCCCGGATCAGGGAGGCGATACAGCCCGCCTTCCAGCCGAACATGTGGAAGAACGGGTTGACGATCAGATAGCGGTCGCCCTGACGCAGGTCCGCCAGATCGCACCACTCCGCGAACAGCCGCAGGTTCTGCGCGTGGCTCATCAGAACGCCCTTGGGGCGGCCCGTCGTCCCCGAGGTGAAGATGATGTCGGAGAGGTCCGACCCGCTCACCTCGCACTCGTACGGCGATCCGCTCGCCAGGAGGTCCGACTTCAGGTCGATCACCGGGACGCCGGGCGGTCCGGTGAACTCCAGCCCCAGGAAGCCCTGTTGGACGAGCAGGGCCTTCGCACCGCCCCGTACGACGATGTCGTGCGCCTCGTCCGCCTTGAACCGGGTGTTGACCGGCACCAGCACCCCGCCGGCGGCGAGCAGACCGAAGCCCGCGACGAGCCACTCGGCGGAGTTGGGCGCCCAGATCGCCACCCGGTCGCCCTTCTCGACCCCCAGCGCCTTGAAGGCGCCCGCCGCTTTGCGTACCCGCTCGGCGAGTTCGGTGAAGGTGAGCCGCAGCGGTCCGTCGACGACCGCTTCTGCGTCACCGAAGCGGTCGGCGGCGCTCAGCACCATGCGGGGGACGGACTCCCAGGGCTCCCGGGTCATGCCGGTATCAGCCGGGCCAGATTGCCGCCCATGATCTTGGCCTGGTCGGACACGGTCAGCCCCTGGATGGCGTTGACGTACGAGGTCGGCTGGGACAGGCCCTCGGGGTGCGGGTAGTCCGAGCCGAACAGGATGCGGTCGACGCCGATGAGGTCGACCAGGCCGCCCAGGTCCTCCTCGTAGAACGGGCTGACATGGATGCTGTTCTTCACGGCCTCCACCGGGTCGCCGAGGAATTCGTTCGGCATCTTCTTGTGGACGTCGGCGAGTTGGTCGAGCAGCGGGGCCACCCACGAGGAGCCGTTCTCGATGAGGGCGATCTTCAGCTCGGGGAAGCGGAACAGCGCGCCGTGGCACACCCACGCGGCCACCGCGTCCTGGATCGGCCGCCACTCCGAGACCGTGCGGAAGGCGTTGGGCTTGAACGGCAGCATCTCGCCCCGGCCGCCCTCCCAGTCGCTCGTGTACCTCGCGTAGCCGCTGTCGGAGGAGTGCATCGCGACCAGGACCCCGGTCTCCACGACCCGCTTCCAGAACGGGTCGAACTCCTCCAGTGCGAACGAACGCGAGCCGCCGTACCCCGGCACCGGGGCCGGGCGGATGAGTACGGCCTTCGCGCCGCGCTCCACCGCCCAGTCGAGCTCCGCGATCGCCTTCTCGACGATCGGCAGCGTGATCACCGGGGTGGTGAGGATCCGGTCCTTGTAGTTGAACGACCAGGTCTCGTACAGCCATTCGTTCAGCGAGTGGATCACCGCGTGGATCAGCTCCGGGTGATGCCGCATCCGCTCCTCGATGAGGCTCGCGAGCGTCGGGAACATCAGCGTCCGCTGTACGCCGAGCTCGTCCAGCAGCTCGAGACGCGGACCCGGTTCACGGAACGCCGGGATCGAGCGCATCGGGTCGCCGAAGATCTCCCGACGGGACTTGCCGTCGGGGTTGCCGACCCGGAAGTACTCCTCCATCGCACCCGGGCGGGCGACGACCTCGAACGTCGGGTTCGGGATGTACTCGCTGATCTGGCCCAGGATCGCGATCTTCGTACGGCCGTTGACCTGTACGTACTGGATCGCGCCCTCGTACTGCTTGGGGAGGTGCTTGGTCAGCGCCTCCTCGGTCTCGTACAGGTGGTTGTCCGCGTCGAAGAGCGGATACGGCAGCGCACGCGACGTCATGAGACCCTCCTTGGCGAATTGCGAGAATCATATTCTCATCATGTGCGTACGGCAATCACGTGCGTACGGCAATGTCCTGCCGGAGCCGGAACTTCTGGACCTTGCCGCTCGCGGTCCTCGGGAAGTCGGTGACGCCGTGCAGTTCCTCGGGCCACTTCTGCCTGGCCAGACCGGAGTTGTCGAGGTGGGCGCGCATCTCGTCGAGGCCGGGCAGGGGATGGCCGGGCAGCATGCGCAGGACGGCGGCGGCGTGTTCGCCGAGCCGGGCGTCGGGGGCGGCGACCACCGCGGCCTCCGCGACGCCGGGCAGGGTGAGGAGGACTTCCTCGACCTCCAGGGCGCTGATGTTCTCGCCGCCGCGGATGATGATGTCGGACTTGCGGTCGGTGATCGTGAGATAGCCGTCCTCGTCGAGGACGCCGATGTCGCCGGTGTGGTACCAGCCCTCGTCGTCGAAGAACCGCTCGGTCAGGGCCGGATCGGTGTAGCCCAGGCAGAGGTCCGGGCCGCGGCTGAGTATTTCGCCGTCCTCGGCCAGGCGTACCTCGACGCCCGGCCGCGCGTCCCCGTCCGTGAAGAGGCGCTTGGCCTCGGGGGCGTCGAACCGCGACGACGTGATGGAGGGGTGCTCGGTGCTCCCGTAGGCCCGGAAGACATGCACCCCGAGACCGGCCAGGCGGGTCGTGACCGCCGCCGGGACCGACGAACCGCCCAGCCCCGCATACCTCATGTGCCGCAGATGGGCCCGGGTGAAGTCGGGATGGTCGAGCAGGCTCGTCACGTAGTAGGGGGCGCCGCCGCCGATGTGGAGGTTGTGCCGGGTCATCAACTGCAGTGCCCGGCCCGGGTCCCAGACGTCGGTGAGGTTGACCGGGGAGCCCTCCAGGACCGGGATGAGGAAGGCGTTCACCATGCCGATGAAGTGGCCGACCGGGGCCGCGGTGAGCTGGTGGCCGCGGTCGGGCGGGTAGCTCGCGGTGAGCTGGCGGGTCTCGTGGCCGAGCGTCTGGTGGCTGTGGACCACGCCCTTCGGGTCGCGGGTCGTGCCCGAGGTGAAGGCGATGAGGGCGGGGCCCGTCGGGTCGGCGGACAGGGTGCCGGGGAGCGGGGTGTCGCTCAGCAGGTCCTCGAAGTCCTCGATGTGCGGCTCCCGTCGCGTGGCACGGCCCACCACGCCGACCACGGGCACGTCCGCGCACAGGTCGGCCCGGAACTCCAGCCTGCCGAACCGCTCGGCGGCCACGAAGACCTTCGGCTTCACCGCGTCGAGGATGTAGCCGACCTCCTTTCGCCCGTAGAAGTGGACGATCGGCACGACGGCCGCACCGAGGAACGCCGAGGCCCAGAACACCGCGGCGGCCTCCATCCAGTTGGGCAACTGGAAGGCGACGGTGTCGCCGGCGCCCACGCCCCGCTCGCGCAGTCCGCTCGCCAGACGGCGCGCGACCTGCTCGACGTCATGGAACGTTCCGGACCAGGGGCGGACGGCCGAGTGCACCCGGAACTCGGCGTCGGGCGCCGCGGCGAGGCCCCGTGCGAGCAGGTCCCCGATCGTGTCCTGGGTCCACCAGCCCGCTGCCTCGTAGCGCTTGGCCAACTCTGCGGGGATCCTTCGCATGCGCCTGCTGCCTCCCGTGCGGTGCGGCTCCGACCGGCGGCGCATACGCTATTCTCGGATTTGGAGAATGCCAATATCCCTCGGGGGGAATCACGTGATCGGCCTCGAACTGGACGACGGCCTGGCCGTCCTCACGATCGACCGCCCGCACGCCCGCAACGCCATCTCGCTCGACACCATGGGTGAGTTGGAGAAGGCGCTCGACGCGACGGAGGGTGCGCGGGCGCTGGTGGTCAAGGGGGCCGGGGAGCGGGCGTTCGTCTCCGGGGGAGACCTCAAGGAGCTCGCCGCGATCCGCACCGAGGACGAGGCGGCCGCGATGGCCCGGCGGATGCGGGGCGTCTGCGACCGGATCGCCGCCTTCCCCGGACCCGTCGTCGCCGCGCTCAACGGACATGCCCTGGGCGGCGGGGCAGAGGTCGCCGTGGCAGCCGACATCCGGGTGGCCGCGGACGACATCAGGATCGGCTTCAACCAGGTGACCCTGGAGATCATGCCCGCGTGGGGCGGTGCGGAGCGGCTGGCCGCGCTGGTGGGGCGGGGGAGAGCGCTGATGCTCGCGGGGAGCGGGGCCGTGCTCGACGCCGCGGAGGCGCAGCGCCTAGGACTCGTCGACCAGGTGTTTCCCCGGGCCGCTTTCGAAGAAGGCTGGCGTGCGCTGGCCGGATCCCTCGCGACGCTTCCCGCCGGTGAGGTCAAGCGTGTTGTCTCCGACGGCACTTCGGCCGACGATGCGGTGCGCGCTTTCGCTCGGCTGTGGGTGGCCGACGCGCACTGGGCGGCGGCGGAGCGGGTGCTGGCGCGCGGAAAGTGACGTGCCCCGCGCACGGGGACGACGCGGGGACCGACCAGCCCCACGGAGGTGACGATGCACTTCGTCTTCCACTGCCCCGAGACCAACGGCCCCGACGGCGACACCCTGGACGCCGGCCCCCTGCCCGAGGTGGCCGCCGCGGCGGAGCGGGCCGGGTTCGCCGGACTGCCGCTGAGCGAGCACCCCGTGCCGGGCGACCGATGGCCGGCCTCGGGCGGGCACCAGACGCTCCGGCATCCGCGTCGACAACATCGCCCCGGACCGCACCCCGACCCCCAACATGCGCCGCTTCACCGGCGACGACGACGCGCTGTCGACCCCGGCCGGCATCCGCACCGCCATCCCCATGGGCCGCCTCGGCCCTGTCCTCCGACGTCACCGGCACCACCCTCCACCCCGACGGCGCACCCACGCCTCGTCGGGGTGGTTCAACCGGCCGGGGCCGGGGTGGGCCAACCATGCCCCGACGCATCTGATCGAGGACCGGCAGGCCCCACGGTGAGGCGCATCCGGACGTAGTTCCCATCGCCCGGTCCGGGCCGCCGGTGTCCGTCGGGCCGCCAGCCGTGCCGGGCGTAGAAGCCCTGGGCGCGGCTGTTGCGCTCCCAGGCCTCCAGCACGCCGGCGGTCTGGGACGCGTCCCGAAGGTGCCGTACGAACGCCGCGTGCAGTCGGTCGCCGATCCCCTGTCCCCAGGAGCCCGGGCGGACGTGGATCTGGTAGAGCTGACCGACAGCGGCGGCGTCCACATCGGCGTCATGGGGCGGACCCATCGCCAGGACGCCCACCAGTTCGTCGCCTCGTACGGCACACAGAACCGTCTTGGTGTCGTTCCGGACGGCATGCAGCCACATCTCCCGTCGGCCGGCGAACGCCTCGGGAGAGGTGAGCTCCGGCTCCGACCAACCGCCCGCCTCGTAGTACGCGGTACGCGCCCGCGTGTGCAGGTCGGTGATGGCGTCCAGGTCGTCGAGGCCCGCGGGGCGCAGCGAGGTGGTCATGCGTGTACGACGCACACACCTCGCCGCGCAGTTCCCGTCTCAGGTGTTGCGCCCCCCGTTCACCCCGATCACCTGCCCGGTGACGTACCCGGCCTCCTCGGACACCAGGAAGGAACACGCGGCGGCGATGTCCTCCGGCCGCCCGGCCCGTCGTACCGGAGTCAGCTCGGCGTGATGGTCCACCGAGCCGCCCAGCAGTCCGCGTTCCTCCGAGTCCCGCAGCATGGGGGTGTCCACGAACCCCGGAGGGATGGTGTTCACCGTGATGCCCGCCGGGCCGAGCTCCAGGGCCAGCGACTTGGTCAGACCGATGAGGCCGGCCTTCGAGGCGACGTAGTGGGCCATGTACTGCTGGCCCGACTGGGCGCTGGAGGAGGAGATGTTGACGATGCGGCCCCAGCCCGCGTCCTTCATGCCGGGCACGACGGCCTGGCAGAAGTAGAACGGCCCGTTGAGGTTCACGGCCATGATCCGGTTCCAGGACTCGTCGGTGATCTTCAGAAAGCCCTGGGTCGCGGACACCCCGGCGTTGTTGACCAGGACGAGCGCCGGCCCGCCCAGCGTCTCCCGCACCCGCCGTACGGCGTCGTCGACCTGTGCGCGGTCCGACACGTCGACCCCGCCGAAGGCGACCGCCTCGTGCCCCTTCCGGCGGGACTCCTCGGCCACCCGCTCGGCCGCCTCCGTGTCGAGGTCGAGGACGGCGGTCGCGAAACCGTCCTCCGCGAGCCGGTGCGCGATGGCCCGCCCGATGCCCGAACCGCCGCCCGTGACCAGGGCGGTACGCCGCTCCCCGGTCACGCGACGAGCTCCTCGCCCGCGAGGGAGGTGCGGTGCATGAGCCGGGAGGAGGCCTCGCCGTAGGGCAGGGCGCGGTGCAGCATGCCGGTGTTGTCCCAGATGACGAGGTCGCCCTGGCGCCAGCGGTGGCGGAGGGTGAACTCCGGCCGTGTCGCGCGGTCCAGGAGGTCGTCCAGGAGCGCACGGCCCTCGGCGGCCGGGCGGCCGACGACCTCGCCCGCCGTGGCTCCGATGAGGAGGGATCTGCGGCCACCGGCCCGGGTCCAGACGAGGGGCTGCTCGCGCGAAGGGTTGCGGTCCCAGGCGGCCCGCTCCCTCGGTGACGGATCGGGGGTGACGAGCAGTTGCGAGGCCGCGAAGCTGTGCACGACCCGCAGGCCGTCGAGGTCCGACTGCTCGGTGTCCGACATCGCCTCGTACGCCGCGAAGGTGTTGGCGAACTCCGTGTCGCCGCCTCCGTCGTCCGAGATCTGGCGTGCCGTCAGAAGCGTGGCCTTGTTGGGTACTTCGTCCGTCGTTCCGTCGATGTGCCAGTGAAAGGTGCCCTCGCGATAGGCGGCCAGCGGACTCTTGGAGGGGTCGCGGGTGATGCGCTGGATCTCGGAGTGGGTCGGGTGGCCGCCCAGCGGAAGCGGTACGACCTGTCCGAGCAGCCGGCTGAAGGCCACCAGGTCGTCATCGCCGATGTGCGCCTCGCGGTAGATCACGACCCCCCGTCGGTCCAGGGCTGCCCGGCACTCCTCGGCGACTGCCTTGTCGACCAGTCTGTCCCCGGACAGGCCGGTGATCTCGACGCCGGTGGTCGGGGTGATGTCGGAGACGGTGACTGTCATGCACGTTCCCTTTCTGTGACGAGGAGTCAGGTCACCGCTCCCGCGGCCTTGAGCGCGAGGATGCGGTCCCAGTCCAGGCCGAGCTCCAGGAGGATCTCCTCGGTCTGCGCCGCGAACTCCGGTGCCGGACCGGTCGGTTGCGGGGCCTCGACGTCGAACTGCACCGGGCTCGCCGCCAGTTCCAGCTCCCCGGCCCGCACGACGTACTCGTTGGCCCGCACCTGTGCGTCGCCGCCCACCTGGAGGGAGTCCTGCACCGGAGCCCAGGGCCCGGCCAGCGTCGCGAAGCGCTCGGTCCACTCGGCCAGGGTGCGGCCCGCGATCACCTCGCGCAGGATCTTGACCGCCTCCTCGGTGTGCGCGGCGATGTCCGCGGCGGTGGCGAAGCGCGGGTCCTCGGCCAGTTCGGGCCGGTCGATGTGGTGGCACACATCGGCCCAGAACTTGCCGGGCTGCATCATCACGAAGGCGAGACAGCGGTCGTCGGCCGTGCGGTACAGCCCGGACAGCGGGTTGGTGGGGGAGCCGTGTCCGCCCGCCGGCGGCGCGGTCATCGGCCGCTCCAGATGGAGGGAGAGGGCGATCCCGTGGCCCATCGCCCAGACACCGCTGCCCAGCAGGGAGACGTCCACGACCGGTGCCTCGCCCGTGCGCTCGCGCCGGAACAGAGCCGCCGCGATGCCGCCGGCGAGGTTGGTGCCGGAGATGGTGTCGCCGTAGGCCGGTCCGGGCGGCGGGATCATCCCCTCGATGCCGGGCGGGGTGAGGCTGGCGGCCGTGCCGGCCCGGGCCCAGAAGGCGGTCATGTCGTAGCCGCCCTTCTCCGCCTCCCGGCCGCGCGGACCGAGCGCGCTGCCCCGGGCGTAGACGATCCGCGGGTTCACCTCACGGATGTCGTCCACGTCGATCCCGAACTTCCGCCGGGCCGAGGGCAGGAAGCTCGTCAGGAACACGTCCGAGCGGCGGGTCAGGTCGTACAGCACCTCCCTGCCCTCGGGACGCGCCATGTCGAGGCCGATGCTGCGCTTGCCCCGGTTGGCGTGCTCGACGTTGGGGTTCGGATCGCCCTCGACCTTGAACGTGCCGGTCTGCCGCAGACCGCGCTGCGGATCGCCGTTGACCGCGTGCTCCACCTTGACGACGTCGGCGCCCCAGTCGGCGAGGACGGCACCGGCGGACGGCACGAAGCCGTACATCGCGACCTCGAGAACCCGTATGCCGTTCAGAGGTCCGGCGCTCATTCGACCACCGCCCCGAAGGTCTTGCGCTCCATGAACTCCTCCAGTCCGTCCACGCCCTTCTCCCGTCCGATGCCCGACTGCTTGTAGCCGCCGAAGGGCGTGTCGGCGAAGAAGTAGTTGCCGCCGTTGATGCTGAACGTGCCCGTGCGGATCCGCCGGGCCAGGGCGATCGCCCGTTCCTGGTCGGCGCTGTGGACCGCGCCGGACAGGCCGTACACCGAGTCGTTGGCGATCCGGACCGCGTCGTCCTCGTCGTCGTACGGGACGATGGCGAGGACCGGGCCGAAGACCTCTTCCTGTGCCAGCTCGCTCGCCGGGTCCACGCCGGTGAGGAGCGTCGGCGTGTAGAAGAAGCCCGGGTCCACCCGCTTGCCGCCGGTCACCAGCGTCGCGCCCGCCTCGACCGCCCGCCGCACCATGCCGTCGACCCTGTCGCGCTGCCGCTCGCTGATCAGCGGACCCATATAGGTGCGGGGGTGCGCGGGATCGCCGTACCGCACCCGCTCCAGTGCGGCCGCGACCTGCTCGGTGATCGCGTCGTGGTGCTCGCGCGGCACCAGCATCCGCGAGGTGATCGCACAACTCTGGCCCGCGTGCAGACAGATCATGTAAGCCGCGTACGTCGAGGCGGCCGCGAAGTCGGCGTCGTCGAGGACGATCAGGGCCGACTTGCCGCCGAGTTCGAGGAAGACCCGCTTCACGGTGCCGCTCGCGGCGGCCATGATGTGGCGGCCGGTCACGGTGGACCCGGTGAAGCTGACCATGTCGATGTCCGCGTGGGTGGTGAGCAGCTCACCGACGGCCGCGTCGGACGAGGTCAGTACGTTCACCACGCCCGCCGGGATGTCCGTGTGCTCCGCGATCAGCTCGCCCAGCGCGAGGGTGACCAACGGGGTGTCCGGGGCGCCCTTGAGGACGACCGTGCAGCCCGCGGCGAGCGCCGGGGCCAGCTTCGCCAGGGCGAGCTGGGTGGGGTAGTTGTACGGGACGATCGCGGCGAGGACCCCGCCGGCCTCCTTCTCCACCCAGCGGCGGTGCCGCTGCCCCAGGTACTCGACCACGCCGAGATCCTCGGTCCGGGGGTGGGTCTTGAGGAGGTCCGCGTAGTAACGGACCAGGCCGACCGGCTCGTCGAGCTGCTGGCTGTGCGTGAGCATCCGGGGCGAGCCCACCTCGGCGACGGTCAACTCCCGCAGCTCCTCCAGGTGTTCGGTGAGCGCGGTGTGGAGCTGGTCGAGGCAGTGGATGCGGAACTCGGTGTCGGTGGACCAGTCCGTGGTGTCGAACGCGCGGCGGGCGGCCGCGACGGCGGCCTCGGCCTGCTCGGCCGTGGCGTCGGGAGCGTGGCCGAGCAGGTCGCCGGTGGTGGGGTTGAGCGTGGCGAACGTCCGGTCGGCTTCGACGAGCCGCCCGTCGATGAGCAGTCGCCTGTCCGGGGGTGGCATCCCGTCCCCTTCCCGATGGAAATGGCGTTCTCGAATTGGGAGAACACTACAGTGGCCCAACTTCCGCGTCACGACCTCGGTCTGGATCAGTCATGCATGTCACGTGCTGACATAAAGTCGTCACACGGGCCTTCCGGGTGCTACGGATTTGAAAGTAGGGTTCTCGCATTCGGAAGGGAGATTCTTGTGATCCGGGTTGGAACGTGACGCGCGTCGGGCTCGTAGGAGCCGGTCGCATGGGGCGGCCCATGATCCGCAGACTCACCGAGGCGGGACACGCGGTGTGTGTCCTGGGCCGGTCGGCCGATTCCCGTGCCGCCCTCGCCCAGGAGCCGGCCCGGGTGGTCGACCGGGTCGCCGAGGTCGGTGAAGGCGCCGATGTCGTACTGGTCTGCGTCCACACCGACGCGCAGGTGCGTGAAGTCTGCCTCGACAGCGGCCTGTCGGAGACCTTGCCGAACGGCGCCGTCCTCGTCGTGCACACCACCGGCGACCCGCACACCGTCGAGGAGATCGCACAACGCGGCATCGATGTGGTCGACGCCCCCGTCAGTGGCGGCCCGCCCGATGTCGCCGCCGGTCACCTCACCCTCTTCGTGGGCGGCGCCGACGACACCGTCGCCCGTGTCCGCCCGGTCCTGCGCAGCTACGGCGACCCGGTGCTGCACGTCGGCCCGCCGGGCGCGGGACAGCGCGTGAAGCTCGTCAACAACACCGTCTTCGCCGCCCAGATCGGACTGCTCTCGCACGCGGTCCGGCTGGGCGCACAACTCGGCGTGGACGAACGGCTCCTGCTGGACGCCCTCACCCACGGCAGCGCGTCGAGCCGCGCGCTGGCCGGGGTCGTACGCCGTGGCTCGGTCGCCGAATTCGCCCGGTCCACGGCCGAGTTCCTCGGCAAGGACCTCGATGTCGTCCGAGCGGTCGCCGCCGGCCTGGGCGCCGATCTCGGCGCACTGGCCCAGGTGCTCGACGCGGCGACGCCCGCGAGCACGCCCTGACCCCATCGACCTGTGCGGCGCCCGCGGGCGTCCCTGAACCAACCGACCGACAACGTGAGGACACCACCCATGGGACGAGTTGAGGGCAAGGTCGCGTTCATCACCGGCGCCGCTCGCGGCCAGGGCCGCAGTCACGCCGTACGCCTCGCCGAGGAGGGCGCCGACATCATCGCGGTGGACCTGTGCCGCGACTACGAGACCGTCGGCTACCCGATGGCCACCCCCGAGGACCTCAAGGAGACGGTCCGCCTGGTCGAGGAGCAGGGCCGCCGCATCGTCGCCCGCCAGGCCGACGTACGGGACGTGGCCGGGCTGCGCGAGGCGCTGGAGGCGGGGATCGCCGAACTCGGCGGCCTGGACATCGTGGTGGCCCAGGCCGGGATCGCCCCGCTGCGCGGCGAACCCAAGCTCCAGGCCTGGTGCGACGCGATCGACGTCGACCTGATCGGCAGTATCAACGCCATTCAGATCTCCCTTCCCCATCTGCGCGAGGGCGCCTCCGTGATCGCCACCGGCTCCACCGCCGCCCTCATGGAGCACGGCATCGTCGACACCCCCGGCTCCAACCCGGGCGGCTCCGGCTACGTCTACGCCAAGCGCGCCCTGTCGGAGTACGTCCACGAACTCGCCCGCAACCTCGCCCCGTTGAAGCAGCGGGCCAACGTCATCCACCCCACCAACGTGGACACCCGGATGCTCCAGAGCGAGCCGATGTACAAGTCCTTCCGCCCCGACCTCGAACACCCCACGCGCGAGGACGCCGAGCCGGTGTTCGCCGTTCAGCAGGCCATGCCGGTCCCGTACGTCGAGCCGGTCGACATCAGCAATGCCGTGCTCTTCCTCGCCTCCGACGAGGCCCGCTACATCACCGGCACCCAACTGCGCGTCGACGCCGGCGGATACCTCAAGTGGTACGACTGGCGCCGCTGAGCGCCAGGGACAACAGAATCGACAGGGAGGCAAGCCGTGAAGGTCCGCGTCGATCCGGAGCGCTGCCAGGGCCACACGCTCTGCTGGATGACCGCTCCGAAGACGTTCCAGCTGGACGAGGTCGACGGCCACTCCTCGGCCGTCAGCGAGGACGTACCGGCCGATCAGGAAGAGGACGTGCGGGAAGCCGCGCACTCGTGCCCGGAACGGGCCATCCAGATCTTCTGAAGGGAAGGCCCCATGAGCGAGGACGACGGCCCCATGAGCGAGGCCGCGAGCGGCGACGACCGCAGGAAACACCAGGTGCACTTCGACCGGCACACCCCCGAGTACCGCCACCAATTCGAGGAGATCACCCACGAGTTGCACGCCAAGTGCCCCATCGCCTGGACCGACACCCACGGCGGCCACTGGGTCGCCAGCGGCAACCGCGAGGTCTTCGAACTGGCCCGGTCCGCCGAGTTCCTCTCCAACGACCATGACGTCAAGGGGGAGCGGCGCGGCTACAAGGGCATCACCATCCCCTCGCCGCCGCGTGCGCGTGAAGTCCAGGGCGGTTTCCTGGAGATGGACCCGCCGGAGCAGCGCCACTACCGGCAGACCCTGAACCCGTATCTCTCCCCGGCCGCGGTCGGCCGCTGGGTGCCCTTCGTGGACGAGGTGGTGCGCGCCTGCCTCGACGAGAGGATCGAGCAGGGGCGGATCGACTTCGTCGACGACCTCGCCAACATCGTCCCGGCCGTCCTCACCCTGGCGATGATGGGCATCCCGCTGAAGGACTGGACCGTCTACAACGAACCGGCCCACGCCTCGGTCTACACCCCGCCCGACTCGCCCGACATGCCACGCGTCGCCGAGATGAGCCGGAACATGGGGATGGGCCTGTACATGTCCATCCAGGAGATCCGCCGGAACCCCCGGCCGGGACTGATCGACGCGCTCGTGCACGCCGACATCAACGGCAGGACCCCGCCCGACGAGGAACTGACCGGCGTCCTGGCCCTGTTGATCGGCGGCGGCTTCGACACCACGACCGCCCTCACCGCACACGCCCTGGAGTGGCTCGGCGAGAACCCGGAGGACCGCGACCGGCTCAGCCGCGAACGGGACACCCTGCTGGACTCCGCGACCGAGGAGTTCCTGCGCTTCTACGCGCCCGCCCCGGGGGACGGCCGTACCATCTCCGCCGACTGCGAGATCGCCGGCCAGCGCTTCGAGGAGGGTGAACGCCTCTGGCTGTCCTGGGCGATGGCCAACCGCGACCCCTCCGTCTTCCCCGACCCCGACCGCGTCGACCTCGAACGCAAGGGCAACCGGCACAGCAGTTTCGGCCTCGGTATCCACCGCTGCATCGGCTCCAATGTCGCCCGTACGGTGTTCAAGCGCATGGTCACGGCGGTGCTGGACCGTATGCCCGACTACCGCTGCGAGCCCGACGGCACCGTCCACTACGAGACCATCGGCATCATCCAGGGCATGCGCCACCTCCCGGCGACCTTCACCCCGGGCAAGCGCCTCGGACCCGGGCTCGACGAAACCCTGGAAATCCTCCAGAAGGCCTGCGACGAACAGCGCCTCGCCGAGCCCGTCACGGTCCGCTCGGCCAGGGCGAACATCGAACGCTGAATGGAGGAGACCCAGGTGGCCGCATCCCCGGGACGCCCGCTGCCCCAACTCACCGACCAGAACGCGTTCTTCTGGACGTCGGGGGCGGACGGACGGCTGCGGATCCAGGAGTGCGCGTCGTGCGCGTCCCTGATCCACCCGCCCCAACCCGTGTGCCGCCACTGCCGCGGCCACGCCATGGGCGTACGGACCGTCTCGGGGCACGCCACCCTCGTCGGCTTCACCGTCAACCACCGCTTCGGCCTGCCCGGCCTCCCCGCCCCGTACGTCGTCGCCCAGGTCGCGCTGGAGGAGGACGACCGCGTCCGGCTCACCACCAACGCGGTCCAGTGCGACCCCGACGACCTGGTCCTGGGCATGCGCATGGAGGTCGTCTTCGAGCAGGCCGGAGAGGAGGCCGGTCAGGTGTGGCTGCCGCTGTTCCGCCCCACGGCCGAACAGGGCGAACCGGCACCGCTGCCCGAGGACGAAGTCACCCCCCGCACAAGGCCGTTGGCGACCACCGAGAAGTTCGAGGACAAGGTCGCCCTCACCGGCATCGGCAGCTCACGCCTCGGCCGCCGACTGCTGGTCCCCCCGCTCTCCCTCACCGTTCAGGCCTGCGAGCGGGCGGTCGCCGACGCCGGTCTCACCTTCGACGACATCGACGGCCTGGCCACGTATCCCGGAGCCGGATCCTTCGGCGGCTTCGCCGAGGGCGGCATCACGGCCCTGGAGTCCGCCCTCGGCATCCGCCCCACCTGGCACAACGGCGGCGGCGAGACCTTCGGCCCCGGCGGCTCCCTCATCGCCGCGATGCTGGCCGTGGCCGGCGGACTGGCCCGGCACGTGCTCTGCTTCCGGACCCTGTGGGAGGCGTCGTACAACGAACTCGTCAAACGGGGCCGGCTCCAGCCGCCGAGCAGCCCGGACGCCGGCTGGCTCAAGCCCTTCGGCGCGACCTCCGCCGCCCACACGCTGGCCCAGAACGCCCAGCGCCACTTCCACAAGTACGGCACCACCCGCGAGACCCTCGGCTGGATCGCCCTCAACCAGCGCGCCAACGCCGCCCTCCATCCGACGGCGATCTACCGCGACCCGATGACGATGGACGACTACCTCGAAGCCCGGCCCATCACCACCCCGTTCGGCCTCTACGACTGCGACGTCCCCTGCGACGGAGCCGTGGCCGTCGTCGTGTCGCACGTCGACACCGCCCGGGACCTCGCCAAGCCGCCCGTCCTCGTCGAGGCCGTCGGCACCCGGATCACCGAGCGCCTCGAATGGGACCAGAGCACCCTCACCCACGAACCCCAGGTCATCGGCCAGGCCGCCCACCTCTGGACCCGCACCCCGCTCGGCCCCGACGACGTCGACGTGGCCGAGCTCTACGACGGCTTCACCTTCAACTGCCTGTCCTGGATAGAGGCGTTGGGCTTCTGCGGCATCGGCGAGGCGAAGGACTTCCTGGACGGAGGAAAGAACATCGCCCGCGACGGCGTACTGCCCCTGAACACCCACGGCGGCCAGCTCTCCCACGGACGCACCCACGGCATGGGGCTCGTCCAGGAGGCGATCGTCCAACTGCGCGGCGAGGCGGGCCCACGCCAGGTGCCCGGCGCGCGCGTCGCCGTGGTCAGCTCCGGAGGGCTCACGCCCAGCGGAGTCCTTCTCCTCAGGACGGACACGTGAACCACGGTTCCCTCGACATCGACGGCATCCCCCTGTCGTACCGGGCGAGTTGGGCCCCGCAGCCGCGCGCCGTCGTCCTCGCCCTGCACGGCGGCGGCACCGACTCCGCGTACTTCGACTGCCCGGGCCGGCCCCGGCTGTCGTTGCTACGGACCGCTCCGGCGCTCGGCTTCACGGTGATCGCCCTCGACCGGCCGGGCTACGGCGCCTCCCACGCCCACCAGGCGAAGGTGACCGACCCGGTCCGCCGCGTCGAGCTCACCTACGCGGCCCTCGACGGGCTGCTCGCCTCCCGCCCGCACGGCGCGGGCGTGTTCCTCATGGCGCACTCGGCAGGCAGCGAACTGGCCATCCGCATGGCGGCCGAGGAGCGTGGCCGTGCCCTGCTGGGTCTGGAGGTCGCCGGGACCGGACGGGAACACCATCCCCGCTTCACCGCGCGCTGGGCGCAGCACGGGGAGCAGGGCGTCCGACGGCCGGCGCGGAGCCGGATGCGCGATCTGTTGTGGGGGCCCAGCCATCTGTACCCGGCCGACGTCTTCGGCGGAACGGCCATCGGTGCCGCCTCGCCCGCCTACGAGGCCCAGGCGCGTGACTGGGCGCGGGAGTTCCCCGAACTGGCCGCCCGGGTGCGCGTCCCCGTGCACTACACCCTCGGCGACCACGAGGCGGTGTGGAGTCCCGGTGAGCGGGCGCTGAAGGACTTCGCCTCGGTGTTCACTTCGTCACCTCGCGTCAGGGTTCACGAACAACCCGACAGTGGCCACAATCTGAGCCTGGGTCACTCGGCCCGGGCTTACCACCTCGGAGTGCTGGCGTTCGCCGAGGAGTGCGCGGTGTTCCGCGAGAACGCGCGCCCCGAGGGTGTCGACTCCGCGCAGGGAAGGGCGGGTTGAGTGTCATGGACGACTTCGCGCTGCTGCTGATACGGCTGGTCCTGGGCGTCGTGATGATCGCGCACGGCCTGAACCACTGGCGCGGCGGCGGCCGTATCGAGGGCACCGCCCGCTGGTTCACCGGCCTGGGCCTGCGCAACGGCACACTCCAGGCCTGGATGAGCGTCGTCACCGAGATCGGCGCCGGAGCGCTGCTGGTGCTCGGCCTGTTCACCCCGCTGGCGTGCGCGGCCGTCGTCTCGGTGATGCTCGTGGCGGGTCTGCTCGCCCACCGCCGCAACGGCTTCTTCGTCTTCAAGGAGGGCTACGAGTACGTCCTCACCCTCGCCGTGGTCGCGCTGGCGCTGGCCGTACTGGGACCGGGCGGTCTCTCGGTGGACGAGGCGAGCGGCATCGACGTCACCGGCTGGGCGGGCGGTGTCCTCGCCCTCGGCGTCGCCGTGGTGGCGACGGCGGGACTGCTCGCCGTGTTCTGGCGTCCTGAACCCCCCGAGCAGGAGGCACGCTGATGCGAGTCGGATTCATCGGTCTGGGCAGCCAGGGCGCCCCCATGGCCCGACGGATCGTGGACGCGGGATTCGAGACCACGGTGTGGGCGCGACGGCCCGCCACCCTGCTCCCCTTCGAGGACACCGTCGCGAAGCGCGCCGGGTCCCCCGCCGAACTGGCCTCGGTCAGCGACCTGGTCTGTGTGTGCGTCGTCGACGACGCCGACGTGGAAGAGGTCCTCACCGGCGGCTCCGGTGTCCTGTCGGGCCTGCGCCGGGGCGGGGTCGTCGCCGTGCACAGCACCGTCCACCCCGACACCTGCCGCCGCCTCGCCGACATCGCCCGCACCCACGGGGTCACCCTGATCGACGCACCCGTCAGCGGCGGCGGACCGGCCGCGGCGGAGGGCAGGCTGGTGGTGATGGCCGGGGGAGAACAGGGCACCGTCGCCTACTGCCGCCCGGTCTTCGAGACCTACGGCGACCCGGTCGTCCACATGGGCCCGCTGGGGTCCGGACAGGTGGCCAAGCTCCTCAACAACGTCCTGTTCACCGCCCACCTCGCCACCGCCGCGAGCACCCTTGCCCTCGGCCGGGACCTGGCCGTCGACCCCACCGCCCTGGCCCGCGTCATCTCCCACGGCAGCGGCAGGAGCTTCGCCCTGGACCGGGTCACCGCCGCGGGCGGCACCCTCGACCGGCTGGCCGCCCACGCCGGACCACTGCTCCGCAAGGACGTCCGCCTGCTGACCGACGTCGCCACGACCGCGGACGCGTCCACGGGGGTCGTCACCTCGGCCGCGGAGGAGGCACTGGCCCTCATGAACCAGCTGCGCTGAGCCGCGAAACCCGGTGGTCGGCGCCTCGCCGCCACCGGTAGGGTCGCCGCGTTCCGATCGACCACGCACATCGATCACGCACCTCGACCACGTACGGAGCGCGACCGCCATGACCGGCCCCCGACCGACGACGACCCTCTGGCGCCCCACCGGCCCCGTCGAGCTGGATCTGGTCCGCGAGCTGAACTGGTGTGCCTGGCCGCCCCGGCTGCCCGAGCAGCCGATCTTCTACCCCGTCCTGAACGAGGACTACGCCGTGAAGATCGCCCGGGACTGGAACGTCAAGCACGACGGTGCCGGCTTCGTGACCCGCTTCGAGGTCGACTCGGACTTCCTGCGCCGCTACCCCGTCCAGCAGGCGGGCGGCGAGACGATCCTGGAGCTGTGGGTGCCGGCCGAGGAGCTCGACGAGTTCAACGCGCACATCGTCGGCGAGATCGAGGTCGTCCACGAGTTCCGGTGACGGTGGCCGCGTCTACGAGCGGGCCAAGTGGCGCATCGTCAGGGCCAGTTGCAGCCTGAACCGGTCCTGCGGGGTGCGCACCGGCCAGCCCAGCAGATGCTCGGCGTGCACCAGCCGGTCCTGGAGCGTCGAGTGGTGCACGTTGATCTCCGCGGCGGCCGCCCGCAGACTCGCCGTCGACGCGACGGCGTGCAGCGTGACCAGGAGCCACGGCGTCGCCGCGGCCGCGGACTCCAACGCGACGACGTCGGGCGGGGGTTCGGCCCCCGGGACGACGAGATCGGCGAGGAGAGCCGTGCCGCCCAGCTCGTCGGCGTACACCACACGCTGACCGGGATCCTGCGCGCTGCCCTCCGCGGTGAACCGCAGCGCGGTGCGCGCGGCGGCCCAGGACCGAGGCAGGTCGAGCACGGGCACGGCGGGGCCCAGCCCCAGGCGGCCGGCGGGAAGTTCCGTGCCGCGCGGCTCGGGGACGATCCGGGGCAGGCCGCCGGCGGCGGCCACGGCGCGCGCGGCCACCGCCGGGTCGAGGCCCAGGCGCCGCGCCGCGTGCAGCCGGGCCGGTTCCGGGGCCGTGGCGTCGAGCAGCGTCTCCACCAGAGCCGGATCGTCGACCGGGGCCCGGCCGCGGGTGCGGTCGAGGACGAGCCGCACGGCACCGGCGGCCCGTTCCAGGATCACGGCGTCCACCACGCTGGGCTCGGCCGCCCGCTCCAGCCACAGCGCGGGCACCCCGCCGGGCGCCAGCGCCGCCGACGGCCAGGCCGGATCCGGTGGCGGAGCGGAGTCGCGGCGCGTGCCGTCGGCCTCCACGCGCACGTGCACCCGCCGGTCCGCGTCGACGAGCCGCGCGGGCACCCCGGCCAGTACGGCCGCCCCGCGCACCAGTGCCTCCAGACCGGCCCGTGACTCGGCCAGCCGGTCGAAGTAGGCGATCACCCGGACGGCGGCACCGGCGTCCGGGTCCAGCGCGGTCAGGCGCCCGGCCAGCTCTTTCATGGGTCCATGGTGCGGTATGCGGGGCCCGGCCGGGGAGCCCCGCGGCTCACACCGGGCGGTGAGCCGTGCCGTACGGTCACGCCTCGAGGAGCCTGCGCAGCCAGTCCAGATGCGCCGCCCGTGTCCGCTGGGACAGTGCCGCCTGGGGGGCGAAACCGTCGAAGCCGTGGAAGCCGCCCGGCCACACATGCAGCTCGGCGATCCCGCCGGCCTGCCAGATCCGGGAGGCGTAGGCGACGACCTCGTCCCGGAACGTCTCCGCGGAACCCACGTCCAGGAACGCCGGAGGCAGCCCGGTCAGGTCCTCGGCGCGGGCCGGCGCGGCGTACGCGGGCACGTCCGGGCCGCCGCGCCGGTCTCCGAGCAGTGCCGTCCAGCCGGTCTCGTTGGCCGTCCGGTCCCAGACGCCCAGGCCCGCCATCTGGTGACACGACGGGGTGTCGTTGCGGTCGTCCAGCATCGGGCACATCAGCACCTGGCCGATCGGACGCGGCCCCTGGCGGTCCCGGGTGAGCAGGGCGAGGGCCGCGCACAGTCCGCCGCCCGCGCTGGCGCCCGCGAGGACGATCCGCTCCGGGTCGGCCCCCAGCTCCCCGGCGTGCTCCGCCGTCCACACCAGACCGGCGTACACGTCCTCGATCTGCGCGGGGTACGGGTCCTCCGGGGCCAGCCGGTACTCCACCGACACCACGACGGCGTCCAGCTCCTTCGCCCAGGCCAGCGCCACGTCCACGCCCACCCGGTTGGTGCCGAGGACCATGCCGCCGCCGTGCACGTGATAGACGACGGGGCGCGGACCCGCGGCCGAGGGCACGGTGGGGCGGCAGATCAGCAGTGAGATCTCGGGGGCGTCCTCGGGACCCGGCACCACGCGGTCCTCGACCTTGAAGAAGCCGTCGAGCGTCAGGTCCAGCTCGGCCAGCATCTGGATGGCGGGGCCCTGACGTATCTGTTCGATGTCCTCCCGGGTCATCCCCGGGGAGACGAACTCCTTGATCAGTTCCAGGGCTCCGGCAAGTTCCGGGTCGAACGGCGGCGGCACCAGGGTCATGTCTTCTCCTCACGCGGGAACGCGGCGGCTCATGCCGACATGATTCGCGCCCCGCCCGTCGTCCGGGGCGCCGCCGTACGGCGGAACCTGCCCGCCGTCCGGCGGGTGGCACCGGAGTGCCCCCGGGACCTTGCCATGTCATGACCTTTTGTTCACCTGTCAGGGGTGGAAGGGATCAGAACCTGAGACAACCCTGTGAAGGCCCCACACGTACCAGGAGTAACAAGTGAACGTGTCCCTCTCCGTCTGGCTGTTGACGGTAGCCGCCCTGTGCGTGCTCGTCGCCGTCGACTTCTTCATCGGCCGCAAGCCCCACGACGTGTCGATCAAGGAAGCCGGCATCTGGACGGTCGTCTGGGTCGTACTGGCCTGTCTCTTCGGCATCGGCCTGCTGATCTTCAGTGGCGGAAAGCCGGCCGGTGAGTTCTTCGCCGGGTTCATCACCGAGAAGTCGCTGAGCGTCGACAACCTCTTCGTCTTCGTCCTGATCATGGCGAAGTTCTCGGTGCCCACGCAGTACCAGCAGCGGGTCCTCATGGTCGGCGTACTGCTGGCCCTGGTGCTGCGCGCCGGGTTCATCGCGGCCGGCGCGGCGATCATCTCCACGTTCTCCTGGGTCTTCTACCTCTTCGGTGCCTTCCTGATCTGGACCGCCTGGAAGCTCGTCCAGGACGCCCGCAAGGACGAGCACGAGGAGGAGTACCAGGAGAACAAGCTCCTCAAGATGGTCGAGCGGCGCTTCGGCGTGGCCGACCGCTACCACGGCACCAAGCTGTGGATCGAGGAGAACGGCAAGCGGGTCATGACCCCGATGCTGGTCGTGATGCTCGCGATCGGCTCCACGGACGTGCTGTTCGCACTCGACTCGATCCCCGCCATCTACGGCCTCACCGAGGACCCGTACATCGTCTTCACGGCGAACGCGTTCGCGCTGATGGGGCTGCGCCAGCTGTACTTCCTCATCGGCGGTCTGCTGAAGAGGCTCGTCCACCTCAGCTACGGCCTGTCGATCATCCTCGGCTTCATCGGCGTCAAGCTCGTGCTGCACGCCCTGCACGAGTCCGGCGTCCATGTGCCCGAGATCAGCATCCCCTTCTCGCTCGGCTTCATCGTGCTCGTTCTGGCCGTCACGACCTTCACGAGCCTGAGGGCCTCCAGGAAGCAGGAGGAGCTGGTCTCCTAGCCGAGCCTCTTGACTTCGAGAGCGCTCCAAGACCTAGCGTCACCAGGGTCGGTTACGACCTTGGTGAACGGAGACGGCCATGCGCGTGGGCGTGCACATCAACCGGTTCGACCATCCCGGGGGAGGGCCCGCGCTCGGCGCCGAACTCGCCGCGGCGGGCGACGCCGCCGAGGCCGCGGGCCTGAGCTGGCTGTCGGTGATGGACCACTACTTCCAGATGGAGTTCAACGACCGGGCCGAGGACCCCATGCTGGAGGCCTACACGACCCTCGGCTATCTCGCGGCCCGCACCTCGACGGTCCAGCTCGGCGCTCTGGTGACCGGGGTGTCGTACCGGCACCCCGGACTGCTCGCCAAGATCGCCACCACGCTGGACGTCCTGTCCGGCGGCCGGGCCACCCTCGGGATCGGCGCCGCCTGGTACGACCGGGAGCACGCGGGCCTCGGTGTGCCGTTCCCCCCGGTCGCCGAGCGCTTCGAGCGGCTGGAGGAGACCCTGCGGATCTGCCTGCAGATGTGGGACCCGGACGCGAACGGCCCCTTCGAGGGCAAGCACTACCGGCTCGCCGAGACGCTGTCCGTGCCGGCCCCGGTGAGCGACCCGCGGCCCGAGATCATGATCGGCGGAGGCGGCGAGAAGAAGACGCTCCGGCTGGTCGCCCGGTACGGCGACGCCTGCAACCTGTTCACCACCACACCCGAGGAGGTCGCGCACAAGCTCGACGTCCTGCGCGGCCACTGCGACACCGAGGGCCGCGACTACGACGCGATCCGCAAGACCGTCGCCTACTCCGGGGACCCGCTCACCACCGGTGACCTCGACGCCTTCACCCAGGACATCACGGGCTACACCAAGCTCGGTATCGACACCGTGATCCTCTCTCCGCGCACGGGGGAGCCGGCGGCGTTCATCGAGCGGTTCGCGGCCCCCGCCGTTCAGCGGCTGGCCGGACTCGACTGAGGGACGGCGGGCCCGCTGCGGGAGACGATCCGCATCCCGCGGTCGTCGACCACACGCACCTGCAGCGAGCCGCAGCCGCAGCGGGTCCACACCGTGCGGCCCGCCGCGGTGGCGTGCCGGGACACCACCTGGAAGGGCTCGGCGCCGTCCGGCCATCCGCAGTGCGGGCATACGGTGCCGGCCGTGGTCGTGCCGGTCGGGCTGGTCATGGGGACTCCTCGTACGTCGTGGTCGGTTGACCGTCGCGACACATCCAGGGTGCAGCGCACGCTTCGTACACGTCCAGGTTGACTTTCCGGACCTCACCTTGAAGCGTGGACTTCATGATTGATCTGCGTCGGCTCCACGTCCTGCGCGCGGTCGCGCACTACGGCACGGTCACCGCGGCCGCCCGCGCCCTGCACTTCACCCCGTCCGCCGCCTCCCAGCAGATCCGCCAGCTCGCCCGCGACCTCGGCGTCGACCTCCTCGAACCACAGGGCCGGGGAATCCGTCTCACCCCGGCGGCCGAGAGCCTGCTGGCGCACGCCGACGCCATCCAGGCCCGCTGGGAACAGGCGGAACTCGATCTGCGCGCCGAACAAGGCGCGCCCGGCGGGCCGTTGCGGGTGAGCGGCTACCCGGTGGCGATCTCGGTACTGCTGGCGCCGATGGCGGTGCGGCTGAAGGAGCGGTATCCGCGGCTGAGCGTGCGGATCCAGGAGGCGGATGTGCCGGAGAGCTTCGATCTGCTCTTCGAGGGCGAGACCGACCTCGCGATCGTGGAGGCCACCCCGCACAACCCGCCGCTGAACGACCCCCGCTTCGACCAACAGCCGCTGCTGGACGACCCGTTCGACCTCGTCGTGCCCGCCGATCATCCGCTGGCCGGGCGCGAGCACGTCGACCTCTCGGAGGCGGCGCACGAGGACTGGATCGCCCCGATGCCGGAGAGCCCCTGCCGCCCGCACGTCATCTCCGCGTGCGCGGAGGCCGGGTTCAGCCCCGCGGTGGTGCACCACGCCGTGGACTGGAACGTCACGGCCCATCTCGTCGCCCACCGGCTCGGCGTCGCGCTGATCCCGCGCCTCGCCCGACTCGCCCCGCACCTGCCCGTCACGCGGGTGCCCTGCACCGGCAATCCGCACCGCAAGCTGCTCACCTGCACGCGGCGCGCCGGACGTGAACGCCCCGCGGTCGAGGCCGCGTTGACGCAGCTGCGGGAGCTGGCGTCCACCGCTGTGGCCTGAGCGTTGTCAGTGCCCTTTGGCACCATGGGGATCATGAGTCGCAACATCAGCTACACCACCGCCGACCAGAACGACATCATCGGCTTCCTCGGTGCCGGCGAACCGACGAGGGACCAGCAGCGCATCCTCGGCAATGTCCGCAAGTACGCCGAGGCGCACCAGGCCGACCTCGAACGGCAGGGCGTCGACTGGGGCCTGACCGTCCCCGAGGCGCTGGACCACCTCATAGCGGGCCGCGCCGACTCGGACGCCGAGTGCGCGGGCAACGCCTACTACGCCGCTCTGCAGAAGATCATCGACAGGAACGGCAGCGACCCGTACCAGCTGGGCACCTTCTCCAAGCCCTCGACCTTCTTCGGACTGATGGACGACGAGCTGCGCCGCCTCGGCGTCCCCGCCGACCTGCTGCCGGGCGACTACCTGTTCGCCGGTCCGCCCGACGGCATCCCGTTCCCCATCCCGTATCCGGTGGACGGCACCCCGGGCATCGGCCGCCTCCCGCTGGCCAGGGCGAAGCCCGCCGCGGACGCCTACCGCGCCGTCCTGGACCGCGTCGACGGCGCCTTCTCCTACGAGCTCGGGCAGCTCGCCGGACAGCTGGAGTTCGAGCACGACGAGTGGCGGTCCGCGCAGTCGATCGACTGGTACAGCCAGGACACGATCTTCTTCTCGATCACGGACTGAACCGTCGTGGGGGCGTGAGGGGCCGTGCGGGCGTGAGGTCGTACGGGCATGAGAAAGGGGCCGGAGCTCCATGAGCTCAGGCCCCTCGCCGCGAGGAGATGATCAGGCGGCAGCGGTCTCGCCGGCGTGGCCGTGCACACGGGCGATGACCTCGGTCAGCTGCGCGGCGACCTCGGCGTCGTCGGCCGGGTGGGTCTCGGCGAAACGGACCACGGAACCGGGGATGGAGAGCTTGACGTCCTCCAGCACCGTGGCGCCGGCGATGCCCAGCGCCTTGCGGGTCTCGTCCTGCGCCCACACGCCACCGAACTGGCCGAACGCGGTGCCGACCACGGCGGCCGGCTTGCCGCCGAAGGCGCCGGCGCCGTAGGGGCGGGACAGCCAGTCGATGGCGTTCTTCAGGACGGCCGGGATGGTGCCGTTGTACTCGGGGGAGAAGAGCAGGAAGCCGTCGGCGGCCTGGGCGGCCTCACGCAGCTTGGCGGCCGGGGCCGGAACGCTGCCCTCGACGTCGATGTCCTCGTTGTAGAACGGGATCTCGGCCAGGCCCTCGAAGAGTTCGACACTCGCACCCTCGGGAGCGAACTTGACCGCCGCCTCGGCCAGCTGGCGGTTGTGCGAACCGGCGCGAAGGCTGCCGACGAGCGCAAGGATGCGAACAGACATACGAACTCCAAGATGCTGAAACAGTGCCGTCACAAATACGGACCGGGGTCCGTTTAACTTCTATCACCCTAACCGGACCGCGGTCCAGTTTCATTCCCGATGCTTTACGCTGTCGTCATGTCCGCCTCTCTGCCGCCGTTTCCCAGGCCTCAGGAACCTGCGGGTGAGGCCGAGTTGCTGCAGCTCGGCACACCCGAGGAGGAGCCCTGCCTGCGTGCCGACGCCGCGCGCAACCGGGCCCGGCTGCTGGAGGCGGCCGCCCGGCTGATCGCCGAGCACGGCGCCGCCGGGGTCACGATGGAGGCGGTGGCCGCCGCCGCCCAGGTCGGCAAGGGAACGGTCTTCCGCCGCTTCGGCGACCGCACCGGCCTGCTGATGGCGCTGCTGGACCACTCGGCGAAGAAGCTGCAGGAGGACTTCCTCGGCGGCCCGCCGCCCCTGGGCCCCGGGTCGCCGCCCCTGGACCGGCTGCGGGCGTTCGGTGTGGCGGTGCTGTACCGCACGGCCGAGCAGCTGGACCTCCACCTCGCCGCCGAGCCGGAGCCCACCCGCCGGTTCTCCCACCCGTCGCACCGCGCGCTCACCATGCACGTCACGGTCCTGCTGCGCCAGATCGTGCCGGACGCCGACTGCGAACTGCTGGCCCGGACACTGCTCGGGTATCTCGACCCTGCCCTGATCCACCACCTGACCAGGGAGTGCGGGATGCCGATGGAGCGCCTGGAGGCCGGCTGGGCCGATCTGGTGGCTCGCGTGACGGGCGCCGGGGCGACCCACTGAGAGGCGACTCGTACAGGTTCTGCAAAGATGCGTCACGTCATGGTGCAGATACCGAAAACGCCCGCCCCCGCGCCGCCCGCACCGCGCTCGGTTCCCACGAGCGCCGATGTGGCCCGTCTGGCCGGCGTCTCGCGCGCGACCGTCTCCTACGTCCTCAACAACACCAGCGCCGTCCGGATCAGTGAGCCCACCCGCCGCCGTGTGCACGAGGCCGCCAAGGAACTCGGGTACGTGCCGCACGCGGCGGCCCGCAGCCTGCGCGCCGGCCACAGCCGCCTGGTCCTGATGCCCGCCCCCACCATCCCCGTCGGCCAGCTCTACGGCCAGTTCATCAACGAACTCCAGTGGGCCCTCAGCCGCCTCGACTACACCGTCGTGCAGCACGGCAGCGTCGGACTGCACGGCGACGAGGCCGCCCGCGCCTGGGCCGAACTCCGCCCGGTCGCCGTCCTGGTGCCCGGCGCCGGGCTCGGCCCGAAGGGCGTCGCGGTCCTCAAACGCTCCGGCGCCCGCGCCGTCGTCACCCTCGGCCCCGAGTCCGTCGAGGGAGCCCACGCCCTGCTCATGGACCACGAGGCGGTCGGCCACTGCGCCGGCACCCACCTGTACGAGCGCGGCCGGCGCCGCATCGGCGTCGTCGTCCCCGAGGAGGCGGGCCTGGAGGCCTTCTCGCTGCCCCGCCTCGAAGGCGTGCGCAACGCCCTGCGCGGCACCGACGCCACCGTGACCCATCTGCCCCTCGCCCACACCGAGGAGGCCGGCGCCCGGCTCGCCGCCCGCTGGCGCGACCTCGACCTGGACGCGGTGTTCGCGTACAACGACGAGTACGCGATGCTGCTGATGCGCGCCCTCCAGGACCAGGGGATCGACGTGCCCGGCGAGACGGCGCTGATCGGCGCCGACGACCTGATGATCGGCCGGCTCCTGCGGCCCAGACTGAGCACGGTCCACCTCGAACTGCCCTCCGGCCGCGACCTCGCCGAGCTGGTCGACCGGGCGGTGCGCAACCCCGGCGCCGTGCCCGAGACGCACAAGGTGCTGGGAGCGACGGTGGTGCACCGCGAGTCCAGCTGAGAGTCTGAGGCCGTCACTCACGGAAGGCGTGCCATGCGCACGACGGTCGGCATCATCGGCGGCGGCCCCGCCGGACTGCTCCTCGCCCGCCTGCTGCACCGCGCGGGCATCGACTGCGTCGTCCTGGAGGCCAGGACGCGCGAGTACGTCGAACAGCGCCAGCGTGCCGGAATGCTGGAGCAGGGCACGGTCGACGCCCTGCGCGAGTGCGGCGCGGCCGAGCGCCTGGAGGCGCAGGGCCTGGTCCACCAGGGCATCGAGCTGCGCTTCGACCGGGAACGCCACCACATCGACTTCCCGGTCCTCACCGGCGGCCGCACCGTCACGATCTACGCCCAGACCGAGATCGTGAAGGACCTCGTCGCCCTGCAACTGGCCGACGGGCCACCGCTGTTGTTCGAGGCGGAGGCGCTCGCGATCGAGAAGCCGGAGACCGCGGCACCGGTCGTGCGGTTTGTGCACGAGGGCCGGGAACAGGCCCTGAACTGTGACTGGGTCGTCGGCTGCGACGGCTTTCACGGCATCGCCCGCGACACCGTCCCCGCCGGGGTGAGCCGGGCCCATGAGCACGACTACCCGTACTCCTGGCTCGGGATCCTCGCCGATGTCGCCCCGTCCTGCGACGAGTTGATCTACGCCCGCGGCGAGCGCGGCTTCGCCCTGCACAGTATGCGCTCACCGCATGTGTCACGCCTGTACCTACAGGTCCCCAACGGCACCGACCCGGACGACTGGTCCGACGACCGCATCTGGGACGAACTCACCGCCCGCTTCGCCATCGACGCCGACTGGACCCTGCGCCGCGGCCCGATCACCGCCAAGTCCGTGACCCCGATGCGCAGTTACGTCCACGAACCGATGCGTCACGGACGGCTCCTGCTGGCCGGCGACGCCGCCCACATCGTCCCGCCGACCGGCGCCAAGGGCCTCAACCTCGCGGTGTCCGACGTACGCCTGCTCGGCCGCGCCTTCGCCGAGCTGCGTCGCACCGGCTCCGAGCAACTCCTGGACACCTACTCGCAGTCGTGCCTCGCCCGCGTCTGGCAGGCGACCCGATTCTCGTACGACATGACGACGATGCTGCACACCCGGCCCGACGCGGACCCCTTCGAGCACCGCATGCAGCTGGCGCGGCTGCGCCGGATCACCGCATCCCGGCACGCCGCCGCCGAACTGGCCGCGAACTACACGGGACTTCCCCTTCAGTGGTGAGCCCCGACCCCCGGGATGCGGTGTCTCAACAGCCGTCTCAACAGCCGTCTCAACAGCCGTACGGCTACTGGCCGTTCTGCTCTGCGTTGGCCTGCTGCTCGGCGACCGACTTGCGGACCTCGTCCATGTCCAGCTTCCGGGCCTGCCCGATCACATCGGTCAGCGCGGCCTCCGGCAGCGCGCCCGGCTGGGCGAACACGGCCACCCGGTCACGGACGATCATCAGTGTGGGAATCGACTGGATCCCGAAGGCCGCCGCCAGCTCCGGCTGCGCCTCCGTGTCCACCTTGCCGAAGACCAGGTCCGGGTTCGCCTCGGCGGCCTTGTCGTAGACGGGCGCGAACTGACGGCACGGCCCGCACCAGGACGCCCAGAAGTCGATCAGCACGAACTCGTTGTCCGTCACCGTCTGGTCGAAGTTCTCCTTGGTGAGCTCCACGGTCTTGCTCATGGCGTGAATCCCTCTTCCTGATGTCGGGGCGAAGCCGTCGTCGCAAACACGGCAGGCCGAGTAGGTATTCCGCGCGCGTACCCATGTGGCCTGAGCGCACACCACCCGTAAGACTGACCCCATGACGGAAACGGAATCCACTGTGCACACCACCTACGACGTCGTGGTGCTCGGTGCCGGGCCCGTGGGGGAGAACGTCGCCGACCGCACCCGTGCGGCCGGTCTCTCCACCGCGGTCGTGGAGAGCGAGCTGGTCGGCGGCGAGTGCTCCTACTGGGCCTGTATGCCCAGCAAGGCCCTGCTGCGCCCGGTCATCGCCCAGGCCGACGCCCGACGCCTGCCCGGTCTCGCCCCCGCCGTGCAGGGCCCCCTCGACACGGCCGCGGTCCTCGCACGACGGGACGAGTACACCTCCCACTGGAAGGACGACGGCCAGGTCCGCTGGATCGAGGGCATCGGCGCCGACCTCTACCGCGGCCACGGCCGCCTCACGGGCCCCCGCACGGTCACCGTGGGCGACAAGACCCTCACCGCCCGGCACGCAGTCGTCGTCAGCACCGGCACCCGCGCCGTCCTGCCCGACCTCCCCGGACTCGACGAGATCAAGCCGTGGACCAGCAGGGAGGCCACCAGCGCCAAGGCCGCGCCCGGCCGGCTGGTCGTGGTCGGCGGCGGGGTCGTCGCCACCGAGATGGCCACCGCATGGCAGGCCCTCGGCTCCCGGGTCACCCTCCTGGTCCGCGGCAAGGGCCTGCTGAACCGCATGGAGCCCTTCGCCGGCGAACTGGTCCACCAGGGCCTCACCGAGACGGGCGCCGACGTCCGCACCGGCACCTCGGTCGCCTCGGTGACCCGGGAGAACGGCACCGTCGTGGTCGTCACCGGCGCCGGCGAGCGCATCGAGGCCGACGAGATCCTCTTCGCCACCGGACGCGCCCCGCGCACCGACGACATCGGCCTCGACACCGTCGGCCTGGAACCCGGCTCCTGGCTGGAGGTCGACGACAGCCTCCGCGTCACCGGCAACGACTGGCTCTACGCCGTCGGTGACGTCAACCACCGCGCCCTCCTCACCCACCAGGGCAAGTACCAGGCCCGCATCGCCGGGGCCGCCATCGCGGCCCGCGCCTCCGGCGCCCCCCTCCTGGAGACGGCCCCCTGGGGCGCGCACGCCGCGACCGCCGACCACTCGGCCGTACCCCAGGTCGTCTTCACCGACCCGGAGGCCGCCGCCGTCGGCCTCTCCCTGGCGGAGGCCGAACAGGCGGGCCACCGGGTCCGCGCCGTCGACTACGAGCTCGGCAACGTCTCCGGGGCGAGCCTGTACGGCGACGGCTACCGGGGCCGCGCCCGCATGGTCGTGGACCTGGAGCGCGAGATCCTCCTCGGTGTCACCTTCGTCGGCCCTGGCGTCGGCGAACTCATCCATTCCGCCACCATCGCCGTCGCCGGAGAGGTACCGATCAGCAGGCTGTGGCACGCCGTGCCGTCCTATCCGACGATCAGCGAGGTGTGGCTGCGGCTGCTGGAGAGCTACCGCGACAACTGAGGCCGGTGCTCACGCGGGCGTGAGCAGTTCCAGGTAGTCCTCGTGCCACAGGTCCTCCTCGGACTCCGGGAGCAGCAGCACCCGGTCCGGGCGCAGCGCCTGTACGGCGCGGTCGTCGTGGGTCACCATGACGACCGCGCCCGGATACGTGCCCACCGCGGCCAGCACCTCGGCGCGGGACGCCGGGTCCAGGTTGTTGGTGGGCTCGTCCAGGAGCAGGACGTTCGCACCGGAGTGCACCAGACCCGCCAGGGCGAGGCGGGTCTTCTCGCCGCCGGACAGGACACCGACCGGCTTGTCGACGTCGTCCCCGGAGAACAGGAACGAGCCCAGCGCACGCCGCAGTTCACCGTCCGTCAGATGAGGGGCGGCGGCCGCCAGATGCGCGCCGACCGTCGACTCCCGGTCCAGGGTGTCGTGTTCCTGCGCGAAGTACCCGAGACGCAGTCCGGGCCCGTGGACCACCCGGCCGGCGTCCGGGGTGTCCCGGCCCGCCAGCATCCGCAACAGGGTCGTCTTTCCCGCTCCGTTGGGCCCGAGCACGACCAGACGGCTGCCCCGGTCGACGGCCAGATCGACGCCCGCGAGGACGCGACGGCCGCCGTAGGACCTCGTCAGGCCGATCGCTGCCAGCGGGATCCTGCCGCAGGGCTCCGGCTCGGGCAGCCGGATCCTGGCCACCTTGCCGGTCCGCCGCACCGGTTCGAGGCCGCCGAGCAGCCGGTCGGCGCGCCGGGCCATGTTCTTCGCGGCCGTCGCCGTCGACACCCGGGCGCGCATCCGGTCGGCCTGTGCGTGCAGGGACGCCGCCTTGCGCTCGGCGTTCGCCCGCTCCCGGGTACGGCGCCGCTCGTCGGCCTCGCACTGGGCGAGACAGGCGTCCCAGCCGGTGTTGTGGATGTCGATCGTGGCGCGGTGCGGGTCCAGGTGGAAGACCCGGTTGACGGTGTCGGCCAGCAGGGACGTGTCGTGGCTGATCAGGACCAGTCCCGACCGCAGGTTCGCCAGGAAGGCGCGCAGCCAGCCGATCGAGGCCGCGTCCAGATGGTTCGTCGGCTCGTCGAGCAGCAGGGTGCCGTGGTCCGCGAACAGGATCCGGGCCAGCTCGACACGGCGGCGCTGACCGCCCGACAGCGCGCCGAGCGGCTGGTCCAGGAGACGGGTCGGCAGACCGACGCCCGCGGCGATGCGGGCGGCCTCGGCCTCGGCGGCGTACCCGCCCCGGGCCTGGAAGTCGGCCTCGGCGCGCACATAGGCGTCCATCGCGCGCTGCGTGCCGTCGGCCATCGCCGCCTCGGCCCGGCGCAGGGCGCGCACGGCCCGGTCGAGGCCGCGCGCGGACAGGACACGGTCGGTGACGGTGACCGTCGCGTCGGCCGCCCGGGAGTCCTGGGGGAGGTGACCGACCGCGCCGGTGCGGGTGACGGTCCCGGCGGCGGGGCGCAGGGTACCCGCCAAGGTGTTCAACAGGGTGGTCTTTCCGGCGCCGTTGCGGCCCACCAGGCCGATGCGGTCACCGGGGGAGACGTGGAAGGAGAGGTCGGACAGCAGCAGACGCGCGCCGACGCGCACGTCGACACCACGAACGGTGATCATGAGAGAACGCTCCGAACAAGCAAGAGGACACACGGGTGGCGTGTAGGCGGGTCCTCAGCTAGGAAATTCGGGGCGTGGACATGCGGCCACGGTAAGGGACGCGCACGGACCGGCGCCTCCGATTTTCGGCTACGGCAGTGCGAAGCCCAGCGACTCGGCGGCCTCCGCCGGCGTCGGCTGCGCCCATCGCTCCGCCATCGCCTGGCCCGACGAGAGCGAGCGCAGCTCCGCCCGGTCGAGGTAGAGCAGGCCGTCGAGGTGATCGGTCTCGTGCTGCACGATCCGCGCCGGCCACCCGGAGAACACCTCGTCCACCGCACGCCCGTGCTCGTCCTCGCCGGTCAGCCGCACCTCGGCGTGACGTGCCACGACCGCCTGCCAGCCCGGCACGCTCAGGCAGCCCTCGAAGAACCCGGCACGCGCGGTGCCGACCGCCTCGTACGACGGATTGACCAGCACCCGGAACGGCTGCGGCACCCGTCCGCGCGCCACCCTGATCTCGTCCGGCACCGGCGCCGGGTCCTCGATCACCGCGATCCGCAGGGGCACGCCGACCTGTGGAGCCGCCAGGCCCACGCCCGGCGCCGCGTGCATGGTGATCCGCAGCGCCTCGACGAACCGGGCCAGCAGCGCGGAGTCCAGCTGGCCTTCGAACCGTTCGGTCCCGCGCCGCAGCACCGGATCACCGGCAGCCACGATCGGCAGCGGGCCCTCGCCCGCCAGGAGTTCCTCGACCAGCCCGGCAAGGGGCGCGTGATGACGCGGAGTTGCCATCGCGCCAGGATGCCATGCCCCCCTGCGCACCCATGTGTGACGCAGGTCACTTCGATCTCCGGGAACTCGAAGGTCTCTCCCTCCGACTACTGGACCGGTACAGCCGAGAAACGTCCCCTGCCCCAGAAAAGAACCGCCGATGACCTCCGCTCTCACGAGGACCACGGACGAGGCCCAGAAAGCCGCCGATCCGATGCCGTCACGCAGCAGTTGGGCGCCGCTCCGCCCCTTGCTGCTGCGCCTGCACTTCTACGCCGGGCTGCTCGTCGCGCCGTTCCTTCTCGTGGCCGCCTGCACCGGACTCCTCTACGCCGCTTCCTTCCAGGCCGAGAAGATCGTCTACTCCGACGAGTTGACCGTCGCAGCGGTCGGTGACGTCAAACTGCCCATCTCCGAGCAGGTCACCGCCGCCCGCGAGGCCCACCCCGAGGGCGCCGTCGCGGCCGTCCGCCCCTCCCCGGAGGACGACGCGACGACCCGGGTCCTGCTGTCCGGAGTCAAGGGCGTCGACGCCGACCACACCCTCGCCGTCTTCGTCGACCCGTACACCGCCGAGGTCCGAGGCGCCCTCGAACAGTACGGCTCGACCGGCGCACTTCCCCTGCGCACCTGGATCTCCGGGCTCCACCGCAATCTGCACCTCGGCGAGACCGGCCGCCTCTACAGCGAGTTCGCGGCGAGCTGGCTGTGGGTGATCGCGAGCGCCGGCCTGGTGATGTGGTTCACCCGCCGCAGGGCCCAGCGCAAGCTGCGCGGGACCAGCGGGCGGCGCCGCACCCTGGGCCTGCACGGCGGCGTCGGCGCCTGGGCCGCCGCCGGGTTCCTCTTCCTGTCGGTCACCGGTCTGACCTGGTCCACCTACGCCGGCGCCAACATCGACGTACTGCGCACCTCGCTGCACCAGGCCACCCCGTCGATCTCCGCGAGCGCGGGCGGCGACCACTCCGGGCACGGCGCGTCCAGCTCGGCCGGGGACGCCGAGCACGGTGTCGGCCTCGACAAGATCCTGGCGGCGGCGCGGGCCGAGGGGCTCGGTGACCCGGTCGAGATCGTCCCGCCCGCCGACGCCGCGTCGACGTACGTGGTGAAGCAGGTGGGGCGCGGCTACCCCACGAAGCAGGACGCGGTGGCCGTCGACCCGACCACCGGCCAGGTCACCGACGTGCTGCGGTTCGCCGACCACCCGGTCCTCGCCAAGCTGACCCGCTGGGGCATCGACCTGCACACGGGCGTCCTGTTCGGGCTGGTCAACCAGATCACCCTGATGCTGCTCGCGCTCTCGCTGATCCTGTTGATCGTGTGGGGCTACCGGATGTGGTGGCAGCGCGGCCGCGGTTCCGCCTTCGGCCGTCCGATCCCACGCGGCGCCTGGCAGAAGGTGCCGCCGCTGGTCCTGCTGCCGTGCGTGGCGGCCATCGCGGTCCTCGGGTACTACGTCCCGCTTCTCGGCATTCCGCTGGCCGCGTTCATCGTCGTCGACATCGTCCTCGGCGAGATCAGTCACCGGCGGGGGAAGCGCGCCGACGCGGCGGCCTGACGGTACGGCAGCACAGGGGCCCGGTTCCATGACGGAACCGGGCCCCTGCGGTCGTGCTCAGAGCGTGTCGAAGTCGCCCGCGAGCGCGGAGGCGAGGCGGATGTGCGGCCCGGCCTCCTCGTGCCGCCCCTGCCGCTCCAGCGTGCGGCCCAGCATCAGACGGGCGTACTGCTCGACCGGGTCGCGCTCCACGATGATGCGCAACTCGGTCTCCGCGCGGCGCAGTTGGGCCGAGTGGTAGTAGGAGCGGGCCAGCAGCAGCCGGGGTCCGGTCTGCTCCGGCACCTCCTCGACCAGCCCGTCGAGAACGCGCGCCGCGGCGGCGTAGTCCTTGGCGTCGAAGAACATCCGCGCGCGCTCCCAGCGCTCCGCCGGTGTTCCGTGGTCGTAGTACGTCATCTCCACTCCGACCTCCTTCGAGGCCGTCAACGGAGAGAGTTGGTTCAATATTCCACTACTTGCCGAGGGCTGCGAGCTCGGTGTCGGCCCGGTCGGCGACGAGGGACAGTACGCGTCCGGCGACGGCGAGGTCCTCCGTCGGGATGCCGTCGTAGATCCGGGCCGTGATGGGCGCGGTCTCGGCGGACGTCCTGTCGTACAGCTCCCGTCCGGCGTCCGTGATCCGCACCCGTGACGGCTCCAGGGGGGCCAGCAGCTCCGCGGCGATCAGCTCGTCGACCACGGTATGGGCCTCCGCGGCGGCGATCTTCAGCGAGCCGACGACACCGTCGACGACACGGCCCCGCTCGACCGGGCCGTCGGCGACGGCTACGACCCGCAGGGTGACGGACTGCTGGAACGTCGCGCCGTGGCGGGCCAGTACCCGCTCCAGGACGCCGCGGGCGGCGTAGTGGGCCAGGGCTATGACCCGGGGGTTGAGCAGGGGAGTGGTGGTGGTCATGACTGCTCCTTGTCGGGCTCGCCGGTGACGGCGAGCGGATCCAGAGGTGCGTCGAGCAGGGTCACGAGGTCGTGCCTGAAGTCCCGGGTGCGCTCGCTGTCCTGGCCGCCGAACGGTGCCAGCAACTGCTCCAGGAGGCCCTGTACGACCTTGATGGCCTGCCGGGTCGTGTCGCGGCCCTGCTCGGTGAGGGCCAGCTGCACGGCGCGTGGGTCGCGAGGGTCGCGGGTGCGCTCCAGGAGGCCCGCGGACTCCAGGGAGCGCGCCAGCTTGGACACGTACAGCGGCTCCAGTCCGACATGGTCGGCGAGGCGCCGTTGACTGGGGCGCTCACCGGCGCGCTGCATGCCGTACAAGGACGCCACCAGCGAGTACTGCGCATGGGTGAGCCCCAGCGGAGCCATCGCGCGGTCCACCGCGGTCCGCCACTTCATCGACAGTCGCCACACCAGGAATCCAGGTGTCGCCTTCTCGGAACCCTCGCTCATGACAAATACAGTACATGGCTACTATGTACATGGCTACTATTTTTCGAACGGGCCGGACAGCCCGGACGACGGACTGACGGGACGCCGCTCACGGGTCTAGGTTGGGCGCCATGAGCAATCTTGATCGCGAGGCGGCTCCCGCCCTGTGCGGCGGCCGCGGCTTCGTGGTGGCGGAGCCCGTTCGCGAACTCCTCAGCCCGCGCACCGTCAAGCTCGGCGAGTCCACCGAGGTCCGCCGGCTGCTGCCCAACCTGGGGCGCCGCATGGTCGGCGCATGGTGCTTCGTCGACCACTACGGCCCCGACGACATCGCCGACGAGCCCGGTATGCAGGTGCCGCCCCACCCCCACATGGGCCTGCAGACGGTGAGCTGGCTGCACCAGGGCGAGGTGCTGCACCGCGACTCGACCGGCAGCCTCCAGACGATCCACCCGCGCGAGCTGGGCCTGATGACCTCCGGACGAGCCATCAGCCACTCCGAGGAGAGCCCCAAGTCGCACGCCCGCTACCTCCACGGCGCCCAGCTGTGGGTGGCCCTTCCCGACAGCGACCGCCACACCGACCCGCACTTCGAGCACCACGCCGAACTGCCGGTCGTCACGGCACCCGGCCTCTCGGCCACCCTGATCCTCGGCGCCCTCGACGGCGCGACCTCGCCCGGAACGACGTACACCCCCATCGTCGGCGCCGACCTGACCCTCGCCGGTGGCGCGGACGTACGCCTCCCGCTGGAACCGGACTTCGAGTACGCCGTGCTGTCCATGTCCGGAGAGGCACGGGTGGACGGCGTTCCGGTGCTGCCCGGCTCCATGCTCTACCTCGGCTGCGGCCGCACCGAACTGCCGCTGCGCGCCGAGTCGGAGGCCTCCCTGATGCTCCTGGGCGGTGAGCCGTTCGAGGAAGAGCTCATCATGTTCTGGAACTTCATCGGCCGCACCCAGCAGGACATCGAACAGGCCCGCGCGGACTGGACGACCGGTTCACGCTTCGGCGAGGTCAAGGGCTACGACGGTGCTCCCCTGCCCGCTCCCGCACTCCCGCCGGTGCCGCTGAAGCCGCGCGGACGGGTGCGCTGACCCGCGGATCCCGCGCGGGTCAGAGGGTGAGGAGCACCTTCGTGGCACGGCGCTCGTCCATGGCCCTGTAGCCCTCCGCGGCCTCTTCCAGCGGCAGGGTGAGGTCGAAGACCTTGCCGGGGTCGATCCTGCGGTCCCAGATGAGCTGGATCAGGTCGGGCAGGAACCGGCGTACCGGGGCGGGGCCGCCCTCCAGGTGGATGCCGGCGAGGAAGAGGTCGAAGCCGGGAATGGCGACGTCGTAGTTGACGCCGACGAAGCCCATGTGGCCGCCGGGGCGGGTGGCGCCGATCGCCTGCATGGTCGACTGCTCGGTGCCGACGGCTTCGACGACCGAGTGCGCGCCGAGCCCGCCGGTGAGTTCCCTGACCTTCGCGACGCCCTCGTCACCGCGTTCCTCGACGATGTCGGTCGCGCCGTAGAAGCGGGCCAGTTCCTGGCGCTCGGGGTGGCGGGACATCGCGATGATCCGCTCGGCGCCCAGCTGCTTGGCGGCGAGGATCGCCATCAGACCGACCGCGCCGTCACCGACGACGGCGACCGTCCTGCCGGGACCGGCCTGTGCGGCGACGGCGCCGTACCATCCGGTGCCGAGCACGTCGGAGGCGGCCAGCAGGGAGGGGATGAGCTCCGGGTCGGGCTGTCCGGGGGTGGCGACGAGGGTGCCGTCGGCGTGCGGGATGCGGGCCATCTCGGCCTGGGTGCCGACCGTCATGGCGACGAACTCGCGGTGCACACAGCCGGACTGGTAGCCCGACCGGCAGATCTCGCAGGTGTTGTCGGAGATGACGAACGACCCGACGACGAAGTCGCCCACCTTGACGCTCCGTACGTCGGAGCCGATCTCCTCGACCACGCCCACGTACTCGTGGCCCATGTTCGTGTGGTCGACGGGCTCGATGCCGCGGTAGGGCCACAGGTCGGAGCCGCAGATACAGGTCGCGGTCAGCCGGACGATCGCGTCGGTGGACTCGATGATCTTCGGGTCGTCGCGGTCCTCGACCCGGACGTCACCGGGCCCGTACATGACTACGCCTCGCATGTGTGAATCTCCCTGCTGTGGGGGGGGCTGGTGATCGGGCGGGAAAGCGCCACGTCATCCAGGTAACCCCGGCTTCGAGAGGGCAGCGAGTCACTGACGATGGGTGTACCAGCAGTACACCCCACGCGGCCGGACCCGGTCGTACGGTCGGGGGTATGGACAACCGTGACGAAGTCCGTGAGTTCCTCACCTCGCGGCGAGCCAGGATCACCCCGGAGCGGGTCGGACTGCCGGCCGGCACCCGGCGCCGCGTAGCGGGGCTGCGTCGCAGTGAGGTCGCCGCGCTCGCCGACGTCAGCGTGGAGTACTACGCCAAACTGGAGCGCGGCAATCTCGCCGGCGCCTCGGCCGCCGTCCTCGAAGCCGTCGCCGGCGCCCTCCGGCTCGACGACGCCGAACGCGCCCACCTGCTCCACCTGGCCCAGGCCCAGGAAGGCTCCGACACCCTCGCCCGCCCCCGGCCGCGCGCCGGGAGGCAGCGGACCTTGCACAGGAGCCTGCAGTGGACCCTGGACGCCGTCACCGCCGGGCCCGCCTATGTCGCCAACGGCCGGCTGGACCTGCTCGCGACCAACCAGCTCGCCCGTGCCTTCTTCGGCGACCTCTACGACGGCGGCACGAAACCGCCGAACATCGCCCGCTACCAGTTCCTGGACCCCGGGGCCCGCCGCTTCTACGCCGACTGGGCGGTCGCCGCCGGCATGACCGTGGACGTGCTGCGGACCGAGGCCGGCCGTAGCCCCCACGACAAGGATCTGCACGACCTGGTGGGTGAGCTGTCCACCCGTAGCGACGCCTTCCGCACCCGCTGGGGCACCCACAACGTCACCCACCACGGCACCGGCACCAAGCGCTTCCACCATCCGGTCGTCGGCGACCTCACCCTCGCCTGGGAGTCACTGGCCATGGCCGCGGAACCGGGCCTCACCCTCGTCGTCTACACGGCCGAACCCGGTTCACCCTCCGAGGGGGGCCTCGGGCTCCTCGCCTCCTGGGCCGCCACGCACGACCCCGCCACCACCGCCGCTCCGAAGTCCCCCACCACTCCGCCGAATTGAGATCCGGCACGCCACAGAGGAAAGGGCACCGACATGGCACTGATCCTGGTGACCGGAGCGTCCAGCGGGCTCGGGCGCAACACGGCGGACGCGCTGGCCGCCGACGGCCACGACGTGGTCGTCCATGTGCGCAACCCGGACCGTCTCACCGACCCGGAGGACGTGGCCCGGTGGAGAGGCGTCATCACCGGGGATCTCGCCCAACCGGACGAAATCCCCGAAGTCGCCCGGCAGGCCGCTGAATTCGGCCGCTTCGACGCCGTCATCCACAACGCCGGCACCATGCGCGTTCCGGACGCGGTCACCGTCAACACCGTCGCTCCGTATGTGCTCACGGCGTTGATGGACAAGCCGGCCAGGCTCATCTACCTCAGCAGCTCGATGCACCGGACCGGCTCCACCGAACTGCGAGAGCCGGCCGTCGCGAGCGCCGCCTACGACGACACGAAGCTGTGGGTCACCACCCTCGCGCTCGCCCTCGCCTCCCGCTGGGACGGCACCACCAGCCATGCGGTCGACCCCGGTTGGGTCCCCACCCGCATGGGCGGCGCGGGCGCCCCGGACGACCTGACCGCCGGCCACCGGACACAGACCTGGCTCGCCACCCACCCCGACGTGACCCCGCGGACCGGCGGCTACTGGTACCACCGACGCCCTCAGTCGCCCCACCCCGCGGCCCAGGACGGCGAGTTCCAGGCCCGCCTGCTCCAAGCCCTGGAGAGCCGCACCGGCGTCCGCCTCGACTGAGCGCGGTACCCGAGCGGACAGGGCGATCCGATTGCTCGGGTGACCGGTACGAACCCGGGCCCTCAGCGCCGCGCCGACACAGCTGGGCGCCTCCGTGGCCTCCGTGGGACCGTTGTGCGAGGCGGGCCGCCGACTACGGTTTCGCCGATGTTCCGGCCATGACGTTCCCCACCGTCAAGGCCCTGGAGAAGCGGCGCGACGAAGCCCACGAGGGGATGGTCGAGCTCATCGGCGGGGCCAGAGCTACGGGCCGACTGCGCGCGGACTTCGATCTTCGGATCTGGTGCGGCCGCACATGGCCACGCGCAGGACGCGGCTGCCGTGGAGCAGCCGGGGCGTGACAGTCCCGTGCTGAGCCGGATCGTGGAGCGGCTCCATCCGCAGATCCACCGCTTCCGCTACCGCAAGTTCTCCACCGTGCTCGGCGGCCGCAACACCATCGAGCACCACGACGAGCTCATCACCGTCTGTGCCGGCGGCGATGCCCGTGCCGCCGCCGAACTCTCCGGACGGCACTGGTCCGAACTCGGCGGCCACATCAACGAGCTCGTCGACACCAACCAGTTCGCCGAGGTGGCCGCAGGTTAGGGTGCCGGTCGCCGCCTGCTGCGATCGGATCTGCGGCGCGACGACTGCGGACCGCGGACTCGGCGACCGGCTCCCGCTGAGGATGCCCGCCTCCGACCTCTGGACCGCCACCGCACCCCGGGGCGCCGCCTTCGGAGGCGCGGCCTACCAGGTCACGGGCAGCTCGTAGACCCCGTACACCACCCCGTCGTCCTTGAACGGGATCTTGTCCAGTTCGACCGCCCGCCGCAGGGTCGGGACGCGGCGCAGGAGGGTGCCGTAGACGACCTGGAGTTCCAGGCGGGCCAGCGGCTGGCCCAGGCACTGGTGGATGCCGAAGCCGAAGGCCATGTGGCGGCGGGCATCGCGGGTGACGTCGAGGCGGGCGGGGTCCGGGAAGCGGTCGGGCTCCCAGTTGCCGGTGGCGCCGGGGATGATGACGCCCTCTCCGGCGCGGAGGGTCTCGCCGCCGATCTCGAGGTCCTCCAGGACCACACGGCGCTGGCCGTTGTCGACCACCGTCAGATAGCGCAGCATCTCCTCGACGGTGCCCGCGAGGACCTTGGGATCGTCGGTGTCGCGGACGAGCGCCAGTTGGTCGGGGTGTTCCAGGAGGGCCAGGACGCCGAGCGCGATCATGTTGGCGGTGGTCTCATGGCCCGCGCCGAGCAGCAACAGGCCCAGCATCGCGGCGTCGAGACGGCCGAGGTCGCCGTCCCGCATCCGGGCGGCCAGGTCGGAGAGCATGTCGTCGCCCGGAGCCGCGAGCTTCGCCTGGAGCTGCTCGTCCAGGTACTGGAGCAGCTCCCCGCTCGCGGCCCGCGACTCCTCCACGGAGGCGTCCCGGCGGACGCCCACCTGGCTCCTGCTCTGGAAGAACTCGTGGTCGTCGTACGGGACTCCGAGCAGGTCGCAGATCACCAGCGACGGGAGCGGCAGTGCCAGCGCTTCGACCAGGTCGGCGGGGTTCGGGCCGGCCAGCATCGTGTCGATGAACTGGTCGGTCATGCGCTGCACGGCCGGTCGCATGGCCTCGATGCGCTTGATGGTGAAGGGACTGGTCACCATGCGCCGTATGCGCGCGTGATCGGGGTCGTCCATGTTGAGGAAGGACGGCGGCATCTGGGAGTAGGCCTCCTGGAAGGCCGCGCTGAAGTGGGGGAATCCCGGCCGCCGGGGATCGACGCTCAGCCGCGCGTCGCCGTACAACGCCCGCTGGTCCTCGTAGCGCGTGACGAGCCAGGGAGTGCTGCCGTCCCACAGCCTGACGCGGGCGACGGGCCGTTCGCTCCGCAGCCGCAGCATCTCCGGCGGCGGGTCGAAGGGGCAGCCGGCCGCGCGCGCCATCGGGAAGTCGGGAACGGTGTCGGTCATCTCACTCCTCGGGGTGGGGGGAAGGGAGTTGGCGTCATGGAAGTCCGCGAAGCTGACAACTCCCAGTCATCGGGCTGACAGGAGCCGGATCTGGCCGGATCACGCGGGCCGAGGGCAGCGATCCCGCCACGTTCCCTTGGAGAAGCGCATGCCAACGATCTGGACTATCAGTCCAGAGAATGGACTGATAGTCTAGGTCTCATGCTGTCCGAGCGAGCACTGGAAGCGGAGCGGGACGCGATCGTCGCCGCCTTGACGCCCGTTGTCGATGGGTTGGTGGCGACGTTCGGCCCGGTGTGCGAGGTGGTGCTGCACGACTACCGGAACGCCGACAAGTCCGTGGTCGCCCTCGCCGGTTCGGTGACCGGGCGTGCGGTGGGCGGGGCGATGAGTGAGATCGGCATGCGGATCGTCGCCCGCGGGGACGCGGCGGGTGACGAGCTCAACTACGTCACCCGCACCCAGGCCGGCAGGACGGTCAAGTCGTCCACGATGGTGCTGCGGGACTCCACGGGTATGGTGTTCGGCGCCCTGTGCGTCAACCTCGATGTCACCGCCGCGAGCGAGGCCCACGCGCTCCTCGGCGCGCTGGCCGGGACCGGCGGCACCCCCGCCGAACTGCCGGTCACCACCTTCGGCGACGACATCGACTCGGTCGTCGACGCCATCCTCGACACGCACCGACATCAGCCGTGGGGCGCCCTCGACCGCGCGGAACGCCTCACGTTGTTCCGGAGCCTCGACGACCGTGGGGTCTTCGCCGTGCGCCGCGCGATCGAGCAGGTCGCGACCCGCCTCGGCATCTCCCGTGCCTCCGCCTACAGCTACCTCTCCCAGGCCCGCGCCACGACCACGGACGCGGACACCGGCACCGAGTGACGACCCCCGATGGAGGCACCGAGTGACGACCCCGACCCCTCTGGTCACCCTCGACGACATCCGCGACGCGGCCCAGCGGCTCAAGGGAGTCGCCCACCGTACGCCCGTGCTCCGCTCCCGCACCCTCGACGCCCGCGTAGGCGCAGAGGTCCTCCTCAAGTGCGAGAACTTCCAGCGTGTGGGCGCCTTCAAGTTCCGCGGCGCCTACAATGCGGCCTCCCGGCTGACGTCCGGGCAACTGTCCCGCGGCATCGCCACGTACTCCTCCGGCAACCACGCCCAGGCGGTCGCCCTGGCCGCCCGCGAACTCGGCAGCACCGCGGTGATCGTCATGCCCGAGGACGCCCCGCGCTCCAAGCGGGAGGCCACCGTCGGCTACGGCGCCGAGATCGTGACGTACGACCGCTACACCGGCGACCGCGTCGCCCTCGCCGAAGCCCTGGCCGCCGAGCGGGGACTCACCCTGATCCCGCCCTACGAGCACCCGCACGTCATCGCCGGACAGGGCACCGCGGCACTTGAACTCCTGGAAGAAGAAGGGTATTTGGGTGTGTTGATGGCACCCGTCGGTGGTGGCGGGCTGATCGCGGGAAGCGCCACGGCGGCCAAGGGGCTCCAGCCGGGCATCCGGATCGTGGGCGTCGAACCCGAGGCGGGTGACGACACCAGGCGTTCCCTGGAGGCCGGCCGGCGTGTCGCGATCCCGGTCCCCCGCTCCATCGCCGACGGCCAGCTCCTGCACACACCCGGCGAGCTGACGTTCTCGGTGAACCGGCGGCTCGTCGACGCGATCGCGCTGGTCAGCGACGACGAGATCCGGGACGCGATGCGGTTCGCGTTCGAGCACCTCAAGATCGTCGTCGAGCCGAGCGGTGCGACTCCACTGGCCGCGCTGCTGTCCGGTCGTGTGGCGGAGCTCCCGGAGCGGGTGGGAGTGATCGTCTCCGGCGGCAACGTGGACGCCGAGCGCTTCGCCCGCCTCTGCGGCGCCGGGGCGCAGCCCACCCGAATGGCGGCTCCCGCTTGACGGGCGGACGATGGAGTGGTGGGGCTCGGCCCCCGCCGGTGCCGCGTGTGGTGGCCGGGAGACGGAGACCGGCCCGGCCCGAGCGAGCGGTCTGAAGGGAGCGTCGACATGCTGGAGATGAAGATCCTCGACAAGCCGGACGAGCGGCGGGACTTCCCCCGAGGGCATCTGGAAGCCGTCCATCTGACGGGCCTCGACTTCGCTGTCGGGACGTTCGAACCGGGCTGGCGCTGGTCCGAGTCCGTGGGACCCATCGCGGGGACCAGCAGCTGCGAGGTCCACCACAACGGCTATGTGGTCCAGGGCAGGATGCACATCCGCATGGACGACGGCAACGAGGGCGAAGTGGGCCCCGGCGACGTCTTCGTGGTCTCGGCGGGGCACGACGCCTGGGTGGTGGGAGACGAACAGTGCATCGTCTACGACTTCGCGGGCGGCATGGCCAAGGACTACGCCAAGAAGAGTGACGGCTGACGTTCGAGGTCGGCTCGTCGTACGGAAACCGATCGATTTGCCTGCTCGACGCAGACTAAACTGATCGGTTTCCTGCGTGTCGGGAGACCCCTGGGGAATCCCCTTCCGGCCCCCTGCGGGCTTCCTCCCAGGCATGCGGGCTGTGGTGGTGGTTCCTGTGCCCGGCGGTGAGCACGGCGCGCAGTTCCGCCGAGTGCGCGGTGTCCGCCGGGAGGTTCAGCCCGGTGAGGAGGCCCAGCGCGGCCGCCGGGTCGAGGTCGCCGTAGACGTCGCGGTAGCTGCCCAGCAGTCCCTTGAACAGCGCCGGGTGCAGTGCCGGGAGGCGAGCGGCGCTGCCGTACGCGCTCTCCTTCAGCGCCCAGGGGACCGGGCCCGAGCACTCCAGGACCCGGCGGGCCCGGCGGAGCAGCGGTTCCGGGCTCTCGGTCCGCAGGTGGTCGGCGTCGCGTCCGAGCACTTCGGCGAAGGCGGTCGCGCAGGTGTCGCGGTCCTCGAACCAGTCGACCCACAGCGAGTGGGTCACGGCGTCGGCCGCCTCGGGGGCCTCCAGGCGCCGCCGATAGCCGTCCCAGAGGACCTCGGACGGCAGCGGGCCGCTCGGGCCCCGGTCGGCGAAGCGGATTTCGCAGGTCACCCAGTAGTCGTCGAGGAGATCCAGCAGCCCGAACGCCAGCCCCAACTGCCCGGCGACGTCCAGACGTTCGTCGGTGAAGGCCTGTCCCGCCCAGGACTGGGCGACATCGTTGGAGGTGAGCCGCTTCTCGGGAGAGTCGCCGTCGATCCATGCGTCGTCGCCGACCTGTGCGACGCCGGCCTCCGCCAGCCAGTGCCGGGCGTCCTGTCCGGCTCGCATGTCCATCCGCACAGTATGGCGGTCAGATCGGCAGGAGCCGTCCCACCAGCGCGCCCAGCTGCTTCGCGTTGCGGCACTCGTGCATCTCGACGAGCTCGGCGTACTCCGGCGCGGCGGAGTCGCCGGTACCCCACTGCGCGTGCTGCTCGGGGTTCAACCAGTAGACGCGCCGGGCCCGTTCGGAGATCTGCCGTACGGCCGCGAGGTTGGGGTCGCTCATGTTCGTCCGGGCGTCCCCGAGAACGAACACGGTCGTGCGCGGGCCGACCGCGTCGCCGTAGCGCTCCGCGAACTCGCCCAGCGCCATGCCGTAGTCACTGCTGCCGTGATAGCCCGTGAGCGCCGCCTCGGACCGGATCCGGGCGCCGAGTCCCGCCGCGTCGGCCGCGCCGTGCACCAGGAGTCCCGTCACCTCGTCGATCCGGTTGACGAAGGCGAACACCCGCACCTTGCTGAACTGGTCGTGCAGGGCCTGCACCAGCAGCATCGTGAAGTCCGAGAAGCCGGAGACCGAGCCCGACACATCGCACAGCAGCACCAGTTCGGGCCGCGCCGGGCGGCGCCTGCGCAGGACGGGCTTCATCGGCACCCCGCCGGTCGACAGCGAACCGCGCAGGGTCCGCCGCAGATCGATCGTGCCCCGGGCCGCCCGCCGCCGACGGGCCGCCAGCCGTGTGGCCAGCTTCCGCGCCAGCGGCTGAACCGTCCTGCGCAGCTCGGCCAGTTGGGCCTTCCCGGCGAACAGGAAGTCGACCCGGTCGGCCGTGGGCCGCACCGCACGCCGGGCGATCTCGTCCCGATCGCGTCGCTCCGCCACCCGACGCCGTGCCTCCGTCGCCACGAAGGCGCGGAAGGACTCGATACGCCGCCGGATCTCGTCGTCGAGCAGCCGGTCGGCGAACCCCGAACTCCCGCCCCGCGACCGGACGTCGGCGCGGACACGGGCGAGCAGCGTCTGCGGGCGGATCCGTTCGAGTGTCTGGTACGACGACCAGCCGTCCGAGGCGGGGGAGGAGCCGTATCCGCCGAAGCCGTCGACGGCCTCGACCGCCAACCGGGCCATCATGGCCTCGTCGCCCGCGGCGAGGGCGGCCGCCAGCCGGTCGCGCAGGTCGTCGCGGTCCGTGGCGCCGGCCTCGGGCGCGCCGACGCCCCGCGGGAAGTAGAGGTCGAAGACCGGGTCGAACACCGGCCGTTGGGCCGTGCCGTGCAGCAGCGTCGCCGCCAGTCCCTCGCGCAACAGCTCCCGGTCCGCGAGGCCGAGCGCCGCCATCGCCTGGGCGGCGTCGACCGTCTCGCCGGTGCCGACGCGGATGCCGTGGGCGCGCAGGGCGGCGACGAGAGACGTGAGCCGCTCGGCGACCGGTGTGCTCACAGCGCGTCCAGATCGAGCTTCGCCGCCGCCTTGAGGACGTCGTCCTGATGCTTGAGGAGGACGCCCAGGGTGTCGCGTACGACGGTCTCGTCGAGCGTGTCGGCGCCGAGCGCGAGGAGGGTGTGCGCCCAGTCGATGGTCTCCGCGACCGACGGCAGCTTGCGCAGATCCATCGCCCGCAGCGCACCCACCACCCGGACCACGGACTCGGCCAGCGCCGCGTCGAGCCCGGGCACCTTCAGCCGTACGATCCGGCGCTCCAGCTCCTCCTCGGGGAAGCCGATGTGGAGGAACAGACAGCGGCGGCGCAGCGCCTCGGACAGCTCGCGGCTCGCGTTGGAGGTGAGGACGACGAAGGGGCGGCGGGTGGCGGTGATCGTGCCCAGCTCCGGCACCGTGACCTGGAAGTCGCTCAGCACCTCCAGGAGCAGGCCCTCGACCTCGACGTCCGCCTTGTCGGTCTCGTCGATCAGCAGGACCTTCGGCTCGTCGCCGCGGATCGCCGTCAGCAACGGGCGGGTGAGCAGGAACTCCTCGCTGAAGATGTCCGTGCGGGTCTCGTCCCACGTCTCGTCGCGGCCCGCGCTGATCCGCAGCAGCTGCTTGGCGTGGTTCCACTCGTACAGCGCCCGGGACTCGTCGACGCCCTCGTAGCACTGCAGCCGCACCAGCTCCGCCCCCGCCACCTGGGCCACCGCCTTGGCGAGCTCCGTCTTGCCGACCCCTGCGGGGCCCTCCACCAGGAGCGGCTTGCCGAGCCGGTCGGCCAGGAAGACGGTCGTGGCGACCGAGGGCGAGGCGAGATAGCCGGTCTCGGCGAGGCGTGCGGAGACGTCGTCGACGGAAGTGAACAACGGGGGCCTCCAGGTCGGCGGCGTGAGCGGTCCAGGGCAGTCCACCTATCTAAGCGCTTGTTCAGCACTCGTGTCACCCCGGATCCGGGCTCGGCCGAACTCTTCCACCGTGACGGTGTGCGCATCGGCGTCGAGGCGCAAGGCCGGACCGCCGACAGGTGAGGGGCGACTGCCGAAGCAGCCGCCCCTCATCGCGTACGTCCTTCTCAGGCGGCCAGTCCCACCGCTTCCGTCGCCGGTGTGCGCAGCACCTTGCGGGCCGTCGCCAGACTCGTCCCCAGCGTCACCACCACCGCGACCGACACCACCGCGAGCCAGATGCCGAAGGCCTGACCCGGCAGCACCGAGTCGGTGCGCACCACGGTGAAGGGAACGATCCCCGCCAGCGCGGCGACCGTGCCGAAGAAGACTCCGGCGACCGTCAGGACCAGCGTCTCGGCCCCGACCACACCGAGCACCTGGTTCGGCGTCGCCCCCGCCAGCCGCTGCTGGCCGAACTCCCGGCCGCGGTAAGTGGTCGCCGCGTACAGCGAGTTGACCAGCATCACGCAGACGAAGACCACGATGATCCCGACGACCGTGAAGTTCAGCGTCTCCAGGTTCTTCGCGTCCACCGTCTTCACGAGCCCCGAGGCCTCGATGGCGTCGCTCTCCACCGACTGCATGGTCAGCGTGGCCGTGGCCATCGCCGTGAACAGGATCAGCGACATCAGGATCCCGGCGAGGTGCCCGGCCCGCTCCCGCAGATTGCGCACGGCCAGCCAGCCCGCCGCTCCCGACAGGTGCAGCCGGTTCAGGACGCCCTCGAGGAGCCGGGGTGCCAGCAGCGCGAGCCCCACCGACAGCAGGATCGCCCCGTACGCCGGCGGTGCCATCAGCGCCTCGGCCGTGCCGGAGAAGACGAAGGTGGAGGTGGCCGACAGAGCGCCGGCCACGAGAGCGGCGTAGGTGAAGAACTTCCGCGCCCGGCCGTGCTGTCGGCGTTGTCCGTGCGTCACCCGCCGTACCGCGAGGAACGCGGCGCCCGCGGCGGCGAGCAGCGTGATGCTGACTCCCGACATCAACGCGATCGGACCGAAGGCGTGGTCGACCGAGGCCGCCACCTGCCCGTTGTCCTGGAACACGTCCAGCAGCGCCTGGCCGCCGAGCATCGCCGGGCCGATCGCCAGCGCGGCGCCCACCAGGGCGACGGCCACCGCCTCACCGACCACCAGCCGCTTGATCTGCGCCGGCGTCGCTCCCGAGCAGCGCAGCAACTCCAGCTCGGCGGCCCGCTGGCGCACGTTGACCGTGAGTGTGGAGGCCACGGCGAAGAACACCAGCAGAGAGCCGTACCCCCCGACCACGCTCGCCGCGGTCGTCAGCGTCTCCGCGCTCACCGAGTCGACGCCGCTCTGCGCCGCCGTGTCGTGCATCGAGTTGAACGTCATGATGATCGCCGCGCCCAGAAAGGCGGACAGCAGCGTCGCGAGGAACCGTCCGGGGCGTTGCCGGATCGACCGCATGGCCAGTACGAACATGGCTCACACCCCCGCCGTCACGTCGTCGCCCAGGTGCGCGAGGCGCTCGGCCACCGCGTCCGCGGTCGGTGCGGTCAGCCCGCCGGCCAGCCGGCCGTCGGCCAGGAACTGCACCGAGTCGGCGTACGAGGCGGCGACCGGGTCGTGCGTCACCATCACCACGGTCCGCCCGTGCACCCGCACCGCCTCCTGGAGCAGCCGCAGCACATCCCGCGCGCTGCGGGTGTCCAGGGCACCCGTCGGCTCGTCCGCGAAGATCACCCGGGGCTCGGCGACCAGCGCCCGGGCGATCGCGACCCGCTGCCGCTGACCGCCGGACAACTGGTCGGGACGGTGCCCGAGCCGGTCGCCGAGACCGACCTGCGTCAGGATCTCCCGGGCCCGCTTCCGGTCGACGCGCTGCCCGGCCAGCTTGAGCGGCAGCACCGTGTTCTGCGCGACGGTCAGCGTCTCCAGCAGGTTGTACTGCTGGAAGACGAACCCGATCCGGCCCCGCCGGAACTTCGTCAGTTCGGCCTCGCCGCCGCCCGTCAGCTCGGTGCCGTCCACGACGACGATGCCGCTGTCGGGCCGGTCCAGCCCCGCCGCGCACTGCAGCAGCGTCGACTTGCCGGAACCCGACGGACCCATCACCGCGGTGAAGGTGCCCCGGCCCAGGCTGAGTGTGACCCCGTCCAGAGCGGTGACGGCGCTGTCGTCGCTGCCGTAGGTCTTGGTGACCTTGACCAGCCGCAGCGCCTCGGCGGCGGGTCCCGTGTCGTGCGTACGTCGCGAGCCTGTGCGAAACATCGTCTTCACCTCTCGGTCCGGCACCCCGTGTGCCCTGACAGAGAAATTACGGAGATGTCGCGGGGACCACATTGGGCCCAGAACCCGTATCGGGGGGTGTACCCAGCGACACCCCGTACGGGTCACCCCAGCGAGCCGACCCCCTGGCCCGCCGGTGCAATGGAGTCGTGACCGCGCCCCCGGACGACTGCCTCGCGCGCAACGAGTGGATCTGCGGCGAGTATCTGAGCACCCGCCGGCAGATCCTCCTCGACGCGGTCGTCCAACATCTGGAGCTCACCGCGGTCTCGGTGCTCATCGGCCTCGTCATCGCCCTGCCGCTCGCCGTGCTGGCCCGCCGCTGGGGCTGGGCGTCCGGTCCCGTCCTCGCCGTCACGACGATCCTCTACACGATCCCGTCCCTGGCGATGTTCTCCCTGCTCCTGCCCGTGTACGGACTCTCGGCCGGCCTGGTCGTGGCCGGCCTCGTCCTCTACTCGCTCACCCTGCTCGTACGGAACATCCTCGCCGGGCTGCGGGCCGTCCCCGAGGAGACCCGACAGGCCGCCCGTGGCATGGGCTACGGCCCGATCCGCCTCCTCCTCACCGTCGAACTGCCGCTCGCCCTGCCCGCCGCGATGGCCGGCCTGCGCATCGCCATGGTCTCCGCGGTGTCGCTGGTGACGGTGGGCGCGATCGTGGGCTTCGGCGGGCTCGGGAACCTCATCTACGCGGGCATGAACACCTACTTCAAGGCACAGGTCCTCACCGCCTCCGTCCTGTGCGTCGTGATCGCCGTCGCGGCCGACGTGCTGCTCCTGGGCGTGCAGCGGTTGATCACCCCGTGGACGAGGGCGGGCCGCTGATGACGACCCTGACCGACGCCTGGGACTGGCTCACCGACTCCGCCCACTGGGCGGGCGACGACGGCATCTGGCACCGGCTGCTGCAACACCTCGTCCTCACCGTCGTCTGCCTCGTCATCAGCTGTCTGATCGCTCTCCCGGTGGCCCTCGTCCTCGGCCACCTCGGCAAGGGCGGCGCCCTGGCGGTCAACATCTCCAACGTCGGCCGCGCGGTCCCCACGTTCGCCGTGCTGGTCCTTCTGCTGCTGACCCCCGTCGGGGACTGGGGGGAGGGTCCGACGGTCGTGGCCCTGGTGCTGTTCGCCCTCCCGCCCCTGCTCACCAACGCGTACGTCGGGATGCGCGAGGTGGACCGCGGCGTCGTCCAGGCGGCGCGGGGGATGGGCATGACGGGGCGGCAGATGCTCTTCCACGTGGAACTGCCCCTTGCGCTCCCCATGGTGCTGACCGGCGTACGCATCGCCGCCGTCCAACTCGTCGCGACGGCCACGATCGCCGCGCTGGCGGGCGGGGGAGGGCTGGGCCGGATCATCACGGCGGGCTTCAACCTCGCCAGTACCCCGCAGGTGGTGGCCGGAGCGGTGCTCGTCGCCCTGTTCGCGCTGATCGTGGAGGGCGTCTTCGAGGTCGCCGAGCGGCTGGCGCCCCGCTGGGCCAGGGGGACGCGATGAGGCGATGCGCGGGGACGGCCCTCGTCCTCCTGCTGACCGGCTGCTCCACGGGCCCCTCCCTGGAGAACCGGAGCGCGGTCACCGCCGCACCCGGCGACAGCCACGAACTGACCGTCGGATCCGCCGGGTTCACCGAGAGCGACCTGCTCGCCCAGATGTACGCGCTGCTGCTGGACCGGGCCGGCTACAACACATCGCTGCTCACCGTCGCCAACCGCGAACTGTACGAACCGGCCCTGGAATCCGGCCAGATCGACGTCGTGCCCGAGTACGCGGCCACCTTCGCCGACTGGCTCAACGCCAAGGCCAACGGCGCCGACGCGGCCCCGGTCGGCGCACCCGACCTCGACGCCACGATGACGGCCCTGCGCCGACTGGCCGCACCGCGCGGACTCTCTGTCCTGGACGCGGGCAGGGCCGTCGACCAGAACGCCTTCGCCGTGAGTGCCTCCTACGCCCGGCAGCACGACCTGAAGACCCTGAGCGACCTCGGCGCCTCGGGGCTGGAGGTGCGGCTCGCCGCCGGTGACGAGTGTGTCCAACGACCTTACTGCGAGCCGGGGTTGAGGAAGACCTACGGCATCGACATCACCGGCGTCGACCCCAAGGGCGTCGGCACCACCCAGGCCAAGCGGGCCGTGCAGAGCGGCCAGGACCAGATGGTGCTGACCACCACGACCGACGCCACCCTCACGGACTTCGGCCTGGTCCTCCTCGCCGACGACAAACACCTCCAGAACGCCGACTGCATCGTCCCCGTCGTCAACCGCTCCCGTGCCGGCAGCGAGGGGGTCACCAAGGCGCTCGGCAAGCTGAACGACGTCCTGACGACGGCCGACCTGGCCTCCATGAACCAACAGGTGGACAGCTGGCGGCGGTTGGCGAAGGACGTGGCACGGAGCTATCTGGAGGACAAGGGGCTGCTGAAGTGAGATGTCAGTGGGGCGCCGTACATTGCCCGCATGGGTGTCTATCTGGTGAGTGTCGACGCAGAGGACTGGCGCGGTGACCACGAGGGTGGCTATGGCGAGATCGCCTCGGCGCTCGACGAAGAGCTGAACAGGCGTGGTCTGCCGCCGTGTCCGTCCGTTCCGGAGGAGAGCCGCGCCCTCGAGTTCGAGGAGAAGCTGAGCCCTTCCATGGACGGCTTCGTCGAGCTGTGCCGTGCGCATCTGACGCGCGACGAGGAGGAGACACTCTGCGGCTGGTCGGTGCTGGTGCCGGTGTCCCTCGCCGAGGAGATACCGCTGCCGGTGGGCTCCGCCTACACGGACACGACCGTGGTCGCCGGAGCACCTCAGGTGCTCGCGCTCGCGCAACGGCTGGCGTCGGCGATCGGGCTGCCGCCCATGCTTCCGGTCATGAGCCGGAACCTCGGCCTGACCTCCTGGTTCCTGGACGGGTCGGCGAAGGGGACGGCAGCCGCGAGACCGGGACTGTGGGGCGAGGACCTGGACGCCGCCTTCTACGTGGCGCTGTACCTGCGCGCCGCCCAGCACTCCCTGCGCAAGGGCTGCCCGATCGTCTTCAGCTGACGTGACGCCTCCGTGACGACGGTGACCGTACTGGTGCGGTGGGGAGGCTTCCCGGGGCCCGTCCGCGCGGGTACACCCGGTTCATGGGGGACAACAACGGGGGAGACCGCCACCCGTGGTGGCGGGGAATGCTTCAGTCGCTCGACGGCGCGGACACCGAACTCCGGCCCGAGGGGCTCGTCGACGTGGTGCCGGCCGGATTCGAGAGCGCCTATGTGCAGTTCGGCGATCTGTATCCCGAACAGCAGCTTCAACTGCAGCTGCTCTACGGGAGCTCGCAACGCGCCTTCGAACAACGGACGCGGGTCTCGGCTCGGATCACCGTGCTGCGGGTCCTCGGCAACGCGCTGACCGACCCACGGCTCGGCGACCAGAAGCCGAACGAACACGTGGCCGAGTATCTGGACCAGGAGATCGCCGACCTGCGGGGCCGGCTCGCACAGGACAGTGCCACGGCCGTGAGCCGAGGCCTCAACATCGGCCTCGGACTCGGGGCGGCCGTCAGCCTGGTGCTGCTCGCCGCGCCCCTGCTGTGGGGCGTGGGCCTGCTCGGGTCGATGGGCGTGACGCTCAACTGCACCAACCGCTGGAGCCTGCTCGGCGCCTTTGTGTGCGGAGGCGTCGGCGCGTTCGGCGCGGTGCTCAGCGTTCTCGTCCGGCTGCGGGGCAGCGCCGACCAGCTCGCGCGCCGGCAGACCAACGGGCGCGAGGGCGTGGTCGTACCCGGCCAGATGGCCCGCAGCATGCGCCACGAGGGTCTCTACCGGGTCTTCGTCGGCTGGGTCCTGGCGCTGGCCGTCTACTTCCTGTTCAGCGGTGGTATCGTGCCGGTCTTCCAGACGCCCGCCACGGCGGCGGAGATCTGCCCGGCCCCGGGCAGCCCCGGCTCCGCCGTCAAGGGCACCGACTTCTGGGGTTTCTGGTGCGCCATCGGTTTCGTGGCGGGCTTCAACGAACGCTGGGCCTTCGGCATCCTGGGCCGCGACTCGACCCGCCGGCCGGGCAAGGGCTCGTGAGCTACGCGTCCAGCTCGTAGTCGAACCACACCCGGTGCGTGCCGTCCTCGTCGACCGCCATACCGCCGGACCCGGTGATCCCGTTCAGTGCGCCCGTGCCGCTGCCCGGGACCACGACGAAGAACTCGTTCTGCCTGCCCGTGCCCAGGGTCGTCGCGGAGTGCGCGAAGTTGAACGCGCCCGCCTTCCCGTGCAGCGAGCCCTCGAAGGACTCCATCGCCACATACGTCCCGACCCCGGAGGTCTGGTCGTACGCGGCGGTGAACAGGGTCGCCGAGCGCCCGGCGACCTCCCCCTCGTACTCCTTCTCCATCGTGGCGACCCCGACGGGCACAGCCGTCTCGATCGCCGGGGCCGGTACGGAGGCGGGCGTGAAGTCCGCGACGTTGAAGGTTCCCGAAGCTCTCATCCCGCGAGCGTAGGACGCACCACTGACAATGGCTCACGGTCCGCGCCCGTGAGGAGGCCCGCAGGGCCCTTCAGGGGCGCGGGAACTGCGCGACCAGCCACAACGGACCCGCAGACGACAGACAACCATCACGGCGCACCCACCCCCACGGCCCACCCGGCGGAGCGCCTACGCGTCGGCCACCGAGTCGAACCGCACCTGGTCCCGCGGCACCCCGAGGGCGTCCGCGTCCACCGACCTCCGCAGCGCCTCGTGCAGCTTCGCCGGAGTCAGCACCCCCAGGAAGCGTGCCCCGTCCAGCACCGCGACCCACCCCGCGTCGTGCTGGAGCATCACGCCGAAAGCCTGCTTCAGCGGCGCGCCCACCGGTACCCAGGCGTTCATCCGGTGCGCCCGGTCGCCCACCGTGCCGCCCGCCCCGAGGTCGTCGACGCCGACCCAGCCGTGCAGTTCGCCCTGGTCGTCCAGGACGACGGCCCAGCGCGCCCCCTCCGCACCCAGCCGCGCCGCCGCAGTCCCGGCCGGCTCGTCCGGGCGGGCCAAAGGCGGCTGTTCCAGGTCGTCGGCCTCGATGTCGGTGACCGAGAGCCGCTTCAGCCCACGGTCGGCGCCCACGAACTCGGCCACGTACGGCGTCGCCGGCGCCCCGAGAACCGTGCCGGGCGTGTCGAACTGCTCGATCCGGCCCTGCCCGTACACGGCGATCCGGTCGCCGAGGCGTACCGCCTCCTCGATGTCGTGCGTGACCAGCAGTACCGTCTTGCGCACCGCGGCCTGCATCCGCAGGAACTCGTCCTGCAACTGCTCGCGCACCACCGGGTCGACCGCGCCGAACGGCTCGTCCATCAGCAGCACCGGCGGATCGGCGGCCAGCGCCCGCGCCACACCGACGCGCTGCCGCTGTCCGCCGGACAACTGGTCGGGATAGCGCGGCCCGTACAGCTTCGGGTCCAGGCCCACCAGATCGAGCAGCTCGGCGGCGCGCGCCCGCGCCCTCTCCCGCTTCCAGCCGACCAGCGCCGGCACGGTCGCCGTGTTGTCGAGGATCGTGCGGTGCGGGAAGAGCCCGACCTGCTGGATGACGTACCCGATCCGGCGCCGCAGCCGTACCGGGTCGACAGCGGCGATGTCGTCGCCGTTCACGAGGATCCGTCCCGAGGTCGGCTCGATCAGCCGGTTGACCATCATCATGGTGGTCGTCTTGCCGCAGCCGGACGGGCCCACGAGCGTGACGAGTTCACCCTCGGACACCTCGAAACTCAGGCCGTCCACGGCCGTCGTGCCGTCCGGATACCGCTTGCTGACCTGCTCGAACCGGATCATGCACTCACGCTAGCGGCGCGCGTCGCGCACCGCCTTCCCGTGGGGTCCCACCGGCTGGCGAAGGGTGGGTTCCGGTTTTGAACGGTTTCAATCATCTGCCTGAAAATCGCACTGCTCAGCCGGTAGACATGCTTACCGATCGACACTAACTTCAACCGCCAACCGAGCTGAATCGATACAACTCCGAGCAGCCGAAGGGACTACGGCATGACCGACGGAGTCGACAGCACGAACGGCGGGACAGTACGCCGCAGAACGGTTCTCACCACGGCGTTGGGCGCCGTACCGGTGGCCATGGCGGGTGGCATCGGCGGCGCGGGAGCCGCCTCCGCCGCACCCGCCGCGGACCGCACCGCCGTCGAGGGCCTGACGGTCGAACACCGCACGAACCCGCTCGGCGTGGACGCCACCCGCCCCAGGTTCGGCTGGCGCACGGCGTCCGCGACCCGCGGCCGCCGCCAGACGGCGTACCGCATCCTGGTCGCCTCCTCGCCCGACCGCCTGGCCCGCGGCCAGGGGGACGTGTGGGACAGCGGACGCGTCACCTCGGCGCGGTCCGTGGCGGTCCGCCACGACGGCGACGACCTCCGCCCCTCGACCCGCTACCACTGGACGGTCCGGGTCTGGGACGAGAACGGCCGGGCCCTCCCCGGCACCCCGACCGCCCACTTCGAGACGGGCCTGCTGAGCACCGACGGCGTCACCGGCTGGGACGGCGCCCGGTGGATCACCATGGCCGGCAAGGCGCCGAACAGCGAAGGCGCGCCCCTGCTGCGCACCGAGGCAGCCCTCCGGCGGGGACGAGTGCGCGAGGCCCGGCTCTACATCTCCGCCCTCGGCGTGTACGACGCCTACGTCAACGGCCGCCGGGTCGCGGTACCGCAGGGCAGCGGCACCACCCTCGAGCTCCTCGCGCCGGGCTGGACCAACTACGACGCCCGCGTCAGCTACCTGACCTACGACGTCACCGCCCTGATCGCCGGGGAGCGGCAGGCCACGCTCGCGGCGGTGCTGGGCAACGGCTGGTACAACAGCCGCGTCTCCGAAGGGAGTTCGTACTACTCCGCCGACGGCGACCGTCTCGCGCTCAAGGCCCGCCTCCTGATCCGGTACGCCGACGGCTCCACCCAGACCGTCGTGACCGTACCCGGCGACGACTGGAAGGCCACCGACACCGGCCCGTACCGCGCCGACGACATCTACGACGGACAGACCTACGACGCCCGCGAGGAGATACCCGGCTGGACGGCGGGCGGCTTCGACGCCTCCGCCTGGTCCGGAGTCGAGGAGCACGACTTCACGACCAGGTTCCCGGACTCCCGGCTGGTGGCCTACCCCGGTGAGAGCGCCCGCCTGATGCCCGAGTGGGACCGCGAGCCCCAGTCGATCACCGTGTACGGCGACGCGTTCCGCGAGAGCCGCACCGCCATCCTCCCCGTCACCCTCCGCCCCGGCGAGACCGCCGTGATCGACCTCGGCCAGAACCTGGTCGGCGTCCCCCGCTACACCCTGAGCGGCCCCGAGGGCGCCCAAGTCGCCTTCAAGCCGGGGGAGATGCTCAACGACACGAGCGAGGGCGCCGACGGCCCCGAGGGCTCCGTCTACCGGGCCAACCTCCGCGCCGCCAAGGCCACCAGCACCTACACCCTCAAGGGCGACCCGCAGGGCGAGACCCACCAGGACTCGCTGACCTTCTACGGCTTCCGCTACGTCTCCGTCACCACCACCGGCACTGTCACCCTCACCGGGTTCACCGGCCGGGTCGCCACCTCCGCGATCCACGACATCGGCACCGTCACCACGGACGACGCCGACATCAACCAGCTGATCGGCAACGTCCGTTGGGGCCAGCGCGGCAACTACCTGTGGGTGCCCACCGACTGCCCGCAACGCGACGAACGCCTCGGCTGGACCGGCGACACCCAGCTCTTCTCCAACACCGGCCTCTACAACGCCGACACGGTCAACTTCCTCAGCCACTTCGAGGAATCCCTGATCGACTCACAGCGGATCTACGGCCTGGACGGCGCCCAGTTCACCTGGGTGGCCCCCGGCAGCCGCTACAACCAGCCCATCCCGGCGAGCGGTTGGGCGGACTGCGGTGTGGTCGTGCCGTGGACGGTGTGGCAGATGTCCGGCGACACCACCGTCATCGACCGCAGCTGGGCCGCGATGACCAAGTACCTGGACTGGATCCGCCGGCGCACCGGCGACACCTACGCCGGGCAGGGCGCCATCTTCGGCGACTGGCTGGCCTTCCAGGACACCAGCACCCAGCTGATCAGCGACATCTACTACGGCCACAGCGCCCGCCTCATGGCCGACATGGCCCACGCCACCGGGCGCACCGCCGAGGCCGGCACCTACGAGGACCTCTTCTCCCGTATCAAGCAGGCCTTCGTCACCAAGTACCTGGCCACCGACGCGACCACGGGACAGGTCACCGTCCGCTCCAGCCTGGGCAAGGCACCCGAGTGGCTCGGCGGCACGCCCGAGGACGACAGCCAGACCGCCCTCCTGTGGGTCCTCAAACTCGGCTTCTACGACACCGGGGCCCAGCGCCGCCAACTCGTCACACTGCTCGCCGACAACATCGCCAACGACGAGGCCTACAAGGCCGCCCACCCCGACAGCACCCGCGTGCGCTACGGCGAGAACACCCTCGCCGTCGGCTTCCTCGGCGTGAACGTCCTCGCCCCGGTGCTCACCGACGAGGGCCGCGCCGACCTCGCCTACGCCCTCCTCCACCAGGACGCGATGCCCTCCTGGCTGTACTCGGTGCGCAACGGCGCCACGACGATCTGGGAGCGCTGGAACTCGTACTCGAAGGAGGACGGCTTCGGGCCGGTCGAGATGAACTCGTTCAACCACTACTCCTACGGCGCGATCATGGAGTGGATGTACGAGAGCATGGCCGGCATCGCCAAGGACCCGGCCCACCCCGGCTTCAAGCACTTCTTCCTCAGGCCGCACCTCGACCCGACCGGCAGGATCACCCGGGTGTCCGGCTCGCACGTGTCGCCCTACGGCGAGATCGTCAGTGCGTGGACGGCGCGGGACCGCGGCCTGCACTACCGGGCCACGGTCCCCGCCAACAGCACGGCCACCCTGCGCATCCCCACGACCGACCCCGACACCGTCCGCGAGGGCCGGACACCCCTGTCACGCGTCCGGGGCGTGAAGCACCTGGGCTTCGCGGACGGCGTCGCGTCCTACCGACTCCCGTCCGGACGCTACGAGTTGACCTCCACGATCGACTGATCGCCCACCAGCACCACCTCCAGGGTGCGCGGACCGTGCACCCCCTCGACCCGGTCCAGCTCGATGTCACTGGTCGCCGAAGGACCGGAGATCCATGTCAACGGGCGGGTCGGGTCGAGGCGTTCGAGCGCCTGGGGCACGGAGGAGACCACCTGCTCCGGGACCCGTACGACACAGATGTGGTGGTCGGGGACGAGGGTGATACGGCGGCGGCCCTGGTCGGGGGAGCCGTCCAGCACGATCGTGCCGGTCTCGGCCACGGCCACCGCGCACGCCGTGACGACACTGTCGATCCGGTCCAGCTCATGAGGGGTGCTCTCGATCCGGTCCGGTACTTGCTCCGCCTCGGTCTCGGCGAGCCAGGACGGTTCGAGACCCGGCGGCACGAGCACCGTCTTCGCGCCCTGTGCGGCCAGCATCCCGGCGATCGTCACGGCCAGGTCGTCGGCGGTGCAACGGTGCACGACGGCACGGTAGTCGGCGAGGTTCTCGGCCAGCAGATCGACGGTCTGCGCGACACTCCGGTCGCCGTGCTCGCGCAGATAGTCCCGTGCGACCGCCTGGTCGTACGGCGTGTCGTCCTGCTGGACATCCGCCAGCGCGCGCCGCACCCGGCCCAGGATCCGTTCCCTGCTGCTCACTTCGCACCGCCCTTTCCACCGTTGGTCCGCTGCCACCAGTCCCGGAACGGCTCGGCCGGCAGTGCCGGCAGGTCCCGGGTGCCGCTCCACGCCTTGCCGGGACCCGGCAGCTTGCGCGGGTGGAGGCGGCGGGTGCGGGAGGCCAGGCGCTGGCCGGTGCGCAGGGCGCCGGGGTGGGCGAACGCCCAACGGGCCGCCCGCATGGCCGCCCGCTCGGCGGCATGTCCCTTGGCCGGCTTGAGCACGACCTTGTTGCCCTCGCGGACCACCGGGCCGCCCTCCACGATCCGTTCCCGCAGATGCACCAGCACTTCGGGGATGTCGATGGCGACCGGGCACACCTCGTAGCAGGCCCCGCACAGCGAGGACGCGTACGGCAGCGAGGCGTCGATCTCGCTTTGGGTGCCCCTCAGTTGAGGGCTGAGGATGGCGCCGATCGGGCCGGGGTAGACCGAGCCGTAGGCGTGGCCGCCGGCCCGCTCGTAGACCGGGCAGACGTTCAGGCACGCCGAGCAGCGGATGCAGCGCAGGGCCTGGCGGCCGACCTCGTCGGCGAGGGTGTCGGTGCGGCCGTTGTCGATCAGGACCAGGTGGAAGGCGCGCGGACCGTCCTCGTCCGAAGTGCCGGTCCACATCGAGGTGTACGGGTTCATGCGCTCGGCCGTCGACGAGCGGGGGAGCGTCTGGAGGAAGACCTCCAGGTCCTGCCAGGTCGGCAGGATCTTCTCGATGCCGACGACCGAGATCAGCGTCTCGGGCAGGGTCAGACACATCCGTCCGTTGCCCTCGGACTCCACGACCACCAGCGTGCCGGTCTCGGCGATCATGAAGTTGGCGCCGGAGACGCCGACCTTGGCGCGCAGGAACTTCTCGCGGAGGTGGAGGCGGGCGGCCTCGGCGAGTTCGGCGGGCGTGTCGGTGAGCCCGTCGGGTGCCGGACGCCCCCACTCGCTCATCTCGCGCTCGAAGATGTCCCGGATCTCGCCCCGGTTGCGGTGGATCGCCGGAACGAGGATGTGCGAGGGCCGGTCCTTGCCCAACTGCACGATGAGCTCGGCGAGATCGGTCTCGTAGGCGCGGATCCCCTCCTCCTCCAGCGCCTCGTTGAGCCCGATCTCCTGCGTGGCCATCGACTTGACCTTGACGACCTCCGACTCGCCGGTCTCCTTGACCAGTCGCGTCACGATCCGGTTGGCCTCGTCGGCGTCGGCGGCCCAGTGGACGGTGCCGCCCGCGGCCGTCACCGACTCCTCCAACTGCACGAGATACCGGTCGAGATGACGGAGCGTGTGGTCCTTGATGCGCTTGCCCGCCTCGCGCAGCTCCGCCCAGTCGGAGACCTCGGCGACGGCCTTCTCGCGCTTGCCGCGGATGGTGTGCGTGGCATGCCGCAGATTGCTGCGCAGGGTCTGGTTGTTGACGGCCTCGTGCGCGGCCTCGGGAAAGGCCGGCATTCCTACGAACGTTCCGCTCATGCCGCCGGCTCCTCCTCTGTGCCCGCCAGGATCTCCGCGATGTGCACCGGCCGCATGCCCGTGCTCAGCCGGGCCATCGTGCCGCCGATGTGCATCAGACAGGAGTTGTCGGCCGCGCACAGCACGTCGGCGCCGGTCGACTCGGCGTTGCGCACCTTGTCCGCGCCCATCGCCGCCGAGACATCGGCGTTCTTCAGCGCGAAGGTGCCGCCGAACCCACAGCACTCCTCCGCACCCGGCAGCTCCACCAGCTCCAGTCCCTTCACGGCCTGGAGCAGCCGCCGGGGCCGGTCGCCCAGCCCCAGGCTGCGCAGTCCGTGACAGGTCGGGTGGTAGGTCACCTTGTGCGGGTAGTAGGCGCCGACATCCGTGACCCCGAGGACGTCCACCAGGAACTCCGTGAGCTCGTACGTCTTCGGGATCACGGGCGCCAGCGTGGTCGCGAGGCCGTCCCCGCGCCCCTCGGCCCGGGCCCGCTCACCCATCCGCGGATACAGCTCCCGCACCATCGCCCCGCACGATCCGGACGGCGTGACGATCGCCTCGTACTCCCCGAAGACATCGGAGAAATGCCGGGCCATCGGCTCCGCCTCATGGCGGTAGCCGGTGTTGTAGTGCGCCTGTCCGCAGCAGGTCTGGGCCATCGGGAAGTCGACCTCGACGCCCAGCCTGGTCAGCAGTTTCACCACGGCGCGCCCGGTGTCCGGATAGAGCGTGTCGTTGACACAGGTCAGGAACAGGGCGACACGCATCGCGGCTCCTTGTGATCGATCATCGGATGAGTGAAGCGTAGTGCGGCAGGGGGGCGCGGGGGAGACCCCGCTCACCGATCGGCGAGCCGGGCCTCCGCCTCGCGCCACGGTGCGGTGTCCCCCTGGGGCTCGTACCGGGTCAAGGGCTGCGTACGGGTGAGCAGCCGCCGTCCGTCCGCGAGGTCGCCGACGAGCCCATGGGCCCGGGCCTGGACCAGGACGTTCCCGAGGGCCGCCGCCTCCGTCGGGCCCGCGACCACCGGCAGCCCGCAGGCGTCGGCGGTCAGCTGGCACAGCAGCGCGTTGCGGGTGCCGCCGCCCACCACGTGCACGACGTCGACCGGGTGCCCGGCGAGCCGCTGTGCGTCGGCGATCGCCCTGCGGTGGGCGAGGGCCAGCGAGTCGAGGATGCAGCGCGTGATCTCGGCAGGGGAGGCGGGCACCGGCTGCCCCGAGACACGGCACGCCTCGGCGATCCGCTCCGGCATCCGCCCCGGCGCCAGGAACGCCGCGTCTCCCGCGTCCACGACCGACCGCAGCGCCGGCACCTTGGCCGCGTCGAGGAGCAGCGCCCCCAACTCCGGCTCGCCCCAGGCCCGTACGCACTCCTGGAGCAGCCACAGCCCCATGATGTTCCGCAGATACCGAACCGTGCCGTCCAGCCCCAGCTCGTTGGTGAAGTTGGCGGCCCGGCTCTCCTCGGTCAACACGGGCGCGTCCAGTTCGAGGCCCGCCAGCGACCAGGTTCCGGTGCAGATGTAGGCGAACCGCTCGCCCCCGGCCGGTACGGCGGCCACCGCGGACGCGGTGTCGTGCGAACCGACGGCCGTCACCGGCACGGGCCCGGCGAGCCCGGTCTCCTCCAGCACCTCGGGCCGCAGCACACCGGCCGGATCGCCGGGCTGCCGCAGCGGCGCGAAGAGGTCCAGGTCGATCCCGAGCCGCGCGGCGATGTCGTACGACCACTCGCGCGTCCGGGGATCGATCAGCTGGGTCGTCGAGGCGTTGGTGAGCTCGGTGCCCTGCTCGCCGGTCAGCCAGTACGTGAGGAGGTCCGGGATGAGCAACAGCCGCTCGGCCTGCGACAGTCGAGCCGAAGCGCGGGCCGCCGTGAGCTGGTACAGCGTGTTGAAGGGCGCGTACTGCAACCCGGTGGCCGCGTACAACTCCTCGGCCGGCACGGTCGCCCAGACCTTCTCGGCGATGCCGTCGGTCCGGGAGTCCCGGTAGTGCACGGGGTTGCCGAGCAGCGCCCCGTCCGTGTCGAGGAGCCCGTAGTCCACGGCCCAGCTGTCGATGCCGACCGAGTCGACCTGCCCCGCCGACCGGAGTCCGTCCAGGACACCGCCGTACAGCGAGAGAACGTCCCAGCGCAGCCCTTCGGGAGTGCGCACGGGCCGGTTTGGGAAGCGGTGCGCCTCGGCCAGCTCCAGGCTGTCCGGCCCGACGCGGCCGACCATGACACGTCCGCTGGACGCGCCGAGGTCGACCGCGGCGTACGACTTCACGCCCGTCACCGCAGGAAGGCGGCCGCGACGCCGGCGTCGACCGGGATGTGCAGACCGGTGGTGTGGGTCAGCTCCCCGCCGGTGAGGGCGAAGACGGCGTTGGCGACATGCTCGGGCAGCACCTCGCGCTTGAGGATGGTCCGCTGCGCGTAGAACTCGCCCAGCTTCTCCTCCTCCACGCCGTACACGGCGGCGCGCTGAGCGCCCCAGCCGGCGGCGAAGATCCCGGAACCGCGCACCACGCCGTCCGGGTTGATCCCGTTGACCCGGATGCCGTGCTCGCCCAGCTCGGCGGCGAGGAGTCGCACCTGGTGGGCCTGGTCGGCCTTGGTGGCGGAGTAGGCGATGTTGTTGGGGCCGGCGAAGACGGCGTTCTTGGAGGCGATGTAGACGATGTCGCCGCCCAGCTCCTGCGCGATCATCACCCGGGCGGCCTCGCGCGAGACGAGGAACGAACCCCGGGCCATGATGTCGTGCTGGAGGTCCCAGTCCTTGGCCGACGTCTCCAGGAGCGGCTTGGAGATGGAGATCCCGGCGTTGTTGACGACGAGATCCACGCCGCCGAAGGCGAGCGCGGCGGCCTTGAAGGCCTCGGCGATCTGCTCCTCGGAGGTCACGTCCACCGTCACGGCGACGGCCTTGTCGGCCCCGCCGAGCTCCTCGGCGACCGCGGCGGCGTTCTCGGCGTTGAGATCGGCGACGACGACACAGGCGCCCTCGGCGACCAGCCGCTGCGCGATCGCCTTGCCGATCCCGCTGCCCGCACCCGTCACCAGCGCGACCCGAGTGGCGAGCGGCTTCGGCTTGGGCATCCGCTGGAGCTTGGCCTCCTCGAGAGCCCAGTACTCGATACGGAACTTCTCGGACTCCTCGATGGGCGCGTACGTAGAAACGGCCTCCGCGCCGCGCATCACGTTGATGGCGTTGACGTAGAACTCGCCGGCCACCCGCGCGGTCTGCTTGTCCTTGCCGAAGGAGAACATGCCCACGCCGGGGATCAGCACGATCGCCGGGTCCGCACCGCGCATCGCGGGGGAGTCGGGCAGGGCGTTCCGCCGGTAGTAGGCGGCGTACTCCTCGCGATAGGAGGCGTGCAGCTCCTTCAGCCGGGCGACGGCCTCGTCCAGCGGCGCGGCCGGCGGCAGGTCGAGAACGAGCGGCGCCACCTTGGTCCGCAGGAAGTGGTCCGGGCAGGAGGTCCCGAGCGCGGCGAGCCGGGGGTGCTCGGCGGCGGCCAGGAAGTCGAGCACCACGTCGGCGTCGGTGAAGTGCCCCACCTGCGGCTTGTCCTGGGAAGCGAGGGCACGCACGTACGGCGCCAGGGCGGCGGCGCGCTCGCGCCGCGCCGAGGCCTCCAGCGCACCGTAGCCCTCGATCACCGGCCCGAAGGGCTCGGCCTTGCCGCGCTCCTCCAGAAACGCCTCGGCGGTCCGGATGATGTGCAGCGAGTTCCGTTCGCACTCCTCGGAGGTGTCCCCCCAGGCGGTGATCCCGTGCCCACCGAGAATGCACCCGACGGCCTGCGGATTGGCCTCCTTGACCGCGGCGATGTCCAGCCCCAGCTGGAACCCGGGCCGGCGCCACGGCACCCACACCACGGTGTCACCGAAGCACTCGGCGGTCAGCTTCTCCCCGTCGGCGGCACAGGCGAGCGCGATCCCGGAGTCGGGATGCAGATGATCGACGTGCGCGGCTTCCACGAGTCCGTGCATGGCGGTGTCGATGGACGGAGCCGCCCCACCCTTGCCGTGCAGGCAGTAGTCGAAGGCGGCGACCATCTCGTCCTCGCGCTCGACGCCGGGATACACGTCGACCAGCGCGCGCATCCGGTCCAGCCGTAGGACTGCCAGCCCACCCTCGGTCAGCGTCCCGAGGTCCCCACCGGACCCCTTGACCCACATCAGCTCCACATCACCCCCGGTGACGGGATCGGTGTCGCTGCCCTTGGCGGAGGCGTTGCCCCCGGCGTAGTTGGTGTTACGGGGATCGGCGCCGAGCCGGTGGGACCGGGCCAGCAGAGCGGCGGCTTCAGGATGGATGGCCATGAACTCTCAGTCCTTCTGAACAGAGGGGAAGTGGAGACACCTAGGGGCGCGGGGCTGTATCGATTTGCGGCTCCGCCGCGTGGGCGCGACCAGCCACGTACGGCCCGCACCCCGCAGACGACGGAACCCGGCAGACGCTTACGCACCCCACCCGGCCTGCTCGCCACCGACGCGCTCGGCAACGATCTTCTGCGCCCACCCGGACCGCGCGTACGCCCCGATGGGATCCGCATCCAGCCCCATCTCCTCACGCACCTCACGCAGCAACGGACGCACGTCCGTGTTGTACGCATCCATCACCACGGCATTCGCACCGAGCACATCCCCGGAGGCCTGCGCCTCAGCCAGAGCGACGCGGTCGACCAGCAGCGCCTTCGCCGTCGCTTCCTGCACATTCATCACCGAACGGATGATCGCGGGAATCTTCGCCTCGATGTTGTGGCACTGATCGAGCATGAACGCCACGTCCGGCGTGAACCCGCCGCCACGGATCACCTCGTACATGATCCGGAACAGCTGGAACGGATCAGCCGCACCCACCATGAGGTCGTCATCCGCGTAGAACCGGGAATTGAAGTCGAAGGCGCCGAGCTTGCCCTCCCTGAGCAGCGTCGCGACGATGAACTCGATGTTGGTCCCGGGAGCGTGATGCCCGGTGTCGACCACGACCTGCGCCTGGGGCCCCAGCTTCAGGCAGTGGGCGTACGCCGTCCCCCAGTCCGGCACGTCGGTGGTGTAGAAGGCCGGCTCGAAGAACTTGTACTCCAGCAGCATCCGCTGCCCGTCCCCGAGCCGCTCGTACACCTCGGCGAGACCCTCGGCCAGCCGGTCCTGCCGGGCCCGGATGTCGTCCTGACCGGGATAGTTCGTACCGTCGGCGAACCACAGCTTCAGATCGGCGGAGCCGGTGGCGTCCATGATGTCGACGCACTCCAGCAGGTGATCCACCGCCTTGCGCCGCACCGCGGCCTCGGGATGGCAGATGCTGCCGAGCTTGTAGTCGTCGTCCTGGAAGGTGTTGGAGTTGATCGCGCCGAGCTTCACCCCGCGGTCCTGCGCGTGCTTCGCCAGCGCCGCGTAGTCGTCGACCTTGTCCCACGGAATGTGCAGGGCGACGGTCGGTGCGACGCCCGTGAGGGCGTGCACCTGGGAGGCGTCGTCCAGCTTCTCCTGCGGGGTACGCGGAACACCCTGTTGCGCGAACACCTTGAAGCGGGTTCCCGAGTTCCCGTACGCCCACGACGGTGTCTCGACTGCCTGTGTCTTGAGCGCGGCCTTCACCGCGGCGAGCTCGGTCACTTCGGGGCTCCTGTGACGTCGGGTCGGAGGGTTCTTGAAAGGTTCCAAGAAACGTTCCGAGAGAGCTTCTGTATGAAACGATTCAAGAGGGGAAGTTATGAGCCGTCCGCAGAGGTGTCAAGCCCTGCGACCAAGCCTGTTGCTCGTGACCCGGCTGTGACCTATGTGCATCGAAAGTTTTTCGACACGAACCCATTGACGTGACATGCACTGCATGCCTAACGTCCCGGCAACCAAGTTGAAACCTTTCACGACGCCGTGAGGCAGGGCCCGGGCGTCGTCGAGGAGCCCCTCATGACCCACCCGTCCGACGCGGGTCCCGCCCCGGTGCTGGCGCTCAAGGACATCTCGAAGTCCTTCGGCGCCGTACGCGCCCTGCGGGACGTGTCCCTGGAGCTGTTCCCCGGCGAAGTGCACGCACTCGCCGGAGAGAACGGCGCGGGCAAGTCGACCCTCATCAAGACCCTCGCGGGGGTGCACCGGCCGGACGCCGGCCAGGTGCTGCTCGACGGCGCGCCCGTCGTCTTCCACGGCCCCGGCGACGCCCGCGACGCCGGCATCGCCGTGATCTACCAGGAGCCCACCCTCTTCCCCGACCTCTCGATCGCCGAGAACATCTTCATGGGCCGCCAGCCCCGGCGCGCTCTCGGCCGCATCGACCACAAGGCCACCCACGCGGCGACAGCCGCCCTGATGCAGCGGCTGGGCGTCGAACTCGACCCCGACCGCCCCGCACGCGGCCTGTCCATCGCGGACCAGCAGATCGTCGAGATCGCCAAGGCGCTCTCCTTCGACGCCCGCGTCCTGATCATGGACGAACCGACCGCGGCCCTGACCGGCAGCGAGGTCGCCCGGCTCTTCGGAGTCGTACGCACCCTGCGCGAACAGGGCGCCGCGGTGCTGTTCATCTCCCACCGGCTGGAGGAGATCTTCCAGATCTGCCGGCGGGTGACCACGCTGCGCGACGGCGCCTGGATCGCCAGTGAGCCGATCGAGGGCATGACCGAGGACGACCTCGTCCGCCGGATGGTCGGCCGCGACCTCGACGAGCTCTACCCCAAGCAGGACGTCGAGGCGGGCGAGGTGGCGCTCAGCGTGCGCCGGCTGACCCGGGAGGGCGTCTTCACCGACGTCTCCTTCGATGTGCGGCGCGGTGAGATCGTCGGCCTCGCCGGACTGGTCGGCGCCGGCCGCACCGAGGTCGCCCGGGCCGTCTTCGGCATCGACCGCTGGGACGCGGGGGAGGTCGACGTCGACGGCAAGGCCCTGACGAACGGAGCCCCCTCCACCGCCATGGCCTCCGGGCTCGCCCTCGTCCCCGAGGACCGGCGCGCCCAGGGCCTGGTGATGGACATGTCCATCGAGCGCAACATCGGCCTCACCGGACTCCGTACGACCGTGAAGGCCGGCCTGATGGACCGCGGCGCCGAGCGCAGCCGCTCCCTCGACTGGGCGGTCAAGCTCCAGGTGAAGTACGCCCGCATCGCCGACACGGTCAACACCCTGTCCGGCGGCAACCAGCAGAAGGTCGTCCTCGCCAAGTGGCTGGCCACCGGCCCCAAGGTGCTGATCGTCGACGAGCCCACCCGTGGCATCGACGTCGGTACCAAGGCCGAGGTGCACCGGCTGCTCAGCGAACTCGCCGCCGACGGAGTGGCCGTCCTGATGATCTCCTCCGACCTGCCCGAGATCCTCGGCATGGCCGACCGCGTGCTGGTGATGCACGAGGGCCGCCTCACCGCCGAGATCCCGCGCTCCGAAGCCACCGAGGAAACCGTGATGGCCGCAGCCACGGGGAGGGCCGCCGCATGACGGTGACCACCACCGACAAGACCCCCGTCGCCGAGGTGCCCAAGTCCAGCGGCACCCGCCTGGTCGACCGGGTCTTCAAGATGCGCGAACTCGCCATCCTGGTCGTCTTCCTGGTGATGATCGGCATCACCCAGGCCGGCAACAGCGAGTTCCTGTCCGAGCAGGGCATCAAGGACCTCCTGCTCAACGCGACCATCCTGGTGCTGGTCGCCACCGGCCAGTCGCTCGTCGTCATCACCCGCAACGTCGACCTGTCCGTCGGCTCCACCCTCGGCATCAGCGCCTTCGCCGCCGGTACGTATCTCCAGGGCGGCGGCAACTCCGTCGTGGCGATCGCGCTCGCGGTCCTGCTCGGCATCGGCTGCGGACTGGTCAACGGACTGCTCGTCAGCCTCGGTCAGGTCCCCGCGCTCGTCGTCACCCTCGGCACGCTCTACATCATCCGCGGCATCGACTCCATCTGGGTCGGCTCACGTCAGATCACGGCGGCCAACCTCCCGGACGGCTTCATCGACTTCGGCTCCGGCGGCATCTCGGCGGTGCCGTACCTGGCGCTCATCGCGCTGGCGGTGCTGGTGGCCACCGCGTACTACCTCAAGCACTTCGGCAGCGGCCGTGAGCTGTACGCCCTCGGTTCCAACCCCGAGGCCGCCCGGCTCGCCGGCATCCCCGTCCGCAAGCGGATCCTCGCCGCGTACACCTTCTGCGGGGCCCTCGCCGGACTCGCCGGCGCGATGTACCTGGCCCGGTTCGGCAACGTCGACTCCGGCACCGGCACCGGCTACGAACTCACCGTCGTCAGCGCGGTCGTGGTCGGCGGCGTCGTCTTCACCGGCGGCTCCGGCAGCGTCTACGGCGCCGCCCTCGGCGCCCTGCTGCTGACCTCCATCAACAGCGTGCTGCCCGCCCTCGGCGTCAGCTCCGTGTGGGTGCTCGCCATCAACGGCATCCTGCTCATCCTCGCCATCGCGGTCGACCGGGTCGTCGCGCTGCGCGTGGCCTCGGCCCTGAAGAAGAGGAACGCCCGCCATGCCTGAGTCCCTCAGCCGCGCGATCCGGTGGGACACGATCGTCGGCGCCGTCCTGATCGTCGTGCTCCTGCTGTCCTTCGGAACGGTCGACGGTTTCGGAAACGCCTTCAACCTGTCGTTCCTGATCGGCAGCACCCTTCCGATCGCCCTGATCGCCCTGCCCATGACCCTCCTGGTCGTCTCGGGCGAGATCGATCTCTCGGTCGCCTCCACCGCCGGTCTCTCCGGCGCCGTGATGGGCGCCCTGTGGAACCAGGGCATGACGATCGAGACGATCATCCCGATCTGCCTGCTGCTCGGCGTGGTCTGCGGTCTCGTCAACGGACTGCTCGTCACCCGGCTCGGGCTGCCCTCCCTCGCCGTCACCATCGGCACCCTCGCCGCCTACCGGGGCATCGCACAGATCGTGCTCGGCTCCGACGCGGTGACCGACTTCCCCACCCAGTACCTGGACTTCGCGTCCGGACGCATCGGGGACACCTTCATCCCGTACGCCTTCCTGCCCTTCCTGGTGCTGTTCGCGATCGCCCTGGTCGTCCTGCACGCCACCCCGTTCGGACGGTCCACGTTCGCGATCGGCGCGAGCGAGGAGGCCGCGCGGTTCGCCGGCATCCGGGTCAAGCGGCAGAAGCTGATCCTGTTCACGGTGACCGGCCTGATGGCCTCGCTCACCGGGATCTTCTGGGCGTTCCACTACGCGAGCGCCCGCTATGACAACGCGACCGGGCTCGAACTGTCCGTCATCGCGGCGGTGCTGCTCGGCGGCATCGACTTCGACGGCGGCAAGGGCACGCTGGGCGGCGCCATCGCCGGGGTGTTCCTGCTCGGCGCCCTTCAGAACGTGATGAGCCTCCAGGACGTCTCCGCACAGTCGCAGATCGTCGTCACCGGCATCCTTCTCGTCCTCTCCGTGCTGGGCCCCCGGGTCGCACGCCAGATCGCGGTGGCGAGGGCGGGCCGCAGAGCCGCCTCGACTCCGACCTCGTAAATCCGCTCACCCCCGTAAAGGACCATCATCATGCGCAAGTCGTCTCTCCGTCGTAGCTGTGCGGCCCTCGCCGCCGGAACCTCCCTGGCCCTGGCCCTGACCGCCTGTGGCGGCACCACCAAGAAGGACGTGGCGGACGAGGGTGCCTCGGCCGCCTCCACCGCCAAGGCGGACCCGAACGCGGCCACCAAGAAGGGCCTGACCGTCGGCTTCCTGCCCAAGCAGGTCAACAACCCCTACTTCACCTCCGCCGACAAGGGCGGCGAGGCGGCCCTGAAGGAGCTGGGCTCCAGCTACAAGGAGGTCGGCCCGTCCAACGCCACCGACACCGCCGGGCAGGTGAGCTACGTCAACACGCTCACCCAGCAGCAGGTCGACGCGATGGCCATCTCCGCGCAGGACCCGGGCGCCCTGTGCACCGCGACCAAGCAGGCCATGAAGAACGACATCAAGGTCGTCACCTACGACTCCGACACCAAGGCCGACTGCCGCAACGCCTTCGTCTCGCAGGCCTCCGCCGAGGACCTCGGCCGCACCGAGGTGCAGCTGCTCGCCGAACAGATCGACTACAAGGGCGAGATCGCGATCCTGTCCGCCGCGCAGACGGCGACGAACCAGAACACCTGGATCGACTTCATGAAGGACGAGCTGAAGGACCCCAAGTACAAGGACATCAAGCTCGTCAAGACCGCGTACGGCAACGACGACGCCCAGCAGTCCTTCCAGCAGACCCAGGGCCTGCTCCAGGAGTACCCGAACCTGAAGGGGATCATCTCCCCGACCACCGTCGGCATCAAGGCGGCGGCCCAGTACCTGTCGGGCTCCAAGTACAAGGGCAAGGTCAAGCTGACCGGCCTCGGCACCCCCAACGACATGCGCAAGTACGTCAAGAACGGCACCGTCGAGGCGTTCGAGCTGTGGGACCCCTCGAAGCTCGGCGCGCTGGCCGCGCAGACGGCCGTGGCGCTGGTCTCGGGCCAGATCACCGGTAAGGAAGGCGAGACCTTCGAGGCCGGCGGCACCACCTACACCATCGGCAAGGACGGCGTGATCAACCTCGGCAAGCCGACCGTGTTCAACGCCAAGAACATCGACCAGTTCAACTTCTAGGCCCCTCTGTCCCGCTGGGAGCTGGTACTTCATGCAGCGCGTCTGTTTCCTGCTCAAGGTCCGTCAGGACAAGCTCGCCGAGTACCGCGAACGGCACGCCGCCGTGTGGCCGGAGATGCTCGAAGCACTCTCGGCCACCGGCTGGCACAACTACTCGCTCTTCCTCAGAGATGACGGCCTGCTGGTCGGCTACCTGGAGACCGAGGACTTCCAGGCCGCTCTCGACGGCATGGAGGCCGCCGAGGTCAACGCCCGCTGGCAGGCCGAGATGGCCCCGTTCTTCGAATCCCTCGACGGATCCCGCCCGGACGAGGCGATGAAACCGCTCACCGAAGTGTTCCACCTCGCCTGATCCCACCCGCGCTTCCCGCTCGCCGACAATGGAGTCCCCCGAGATGAAGAGACGTACGCTGCTGGGCGCCGCCCTCGCCGGTGCCGTGATGACCCCCGCCCTCGGCGCCGGCACCGCCCGCGCCGCCGACCCCGGCCCCTCGGTCACCCGGACCGGCAGCACCACGCTCGACAGCCAGGCCGTCTTCTTCGTCTCCTACGACGGCCTGGTCAACAACAACTCGTTCCAGAAGAACGGCCTGTTGACCTACAAGGGCTACCAGTACGCCGTCTGGTACACCGCCGACAAGAACGCCGTCGTAGGACGCCGCGTCCTCGGCGGCAGCACCTGGTCGACGGTCAAGGTCGGTCACACCCTCAAGGCCAGCGACTCCCACAACGTCATCTCCATGGGCGTCTCCAAGGTCGACGGCCGCCTCCACCTCAACATGGATTCCCACAGCGACGGCTTCACCTACGTCAAGTCGGTGGCCGGGCTCATGGACAACCCGTCCGGACTGAGCTGGACCACGAGCCGCTTCGGCGCACCGCAGTCCACCCTCGACGGCCTCGCCCTCACCTCGCAGTTCACCTACCCGCAGTTCGTCTCCACTCCCGACGGCAAGCTCCAGCTCAGCTACCGCGTCGCCATATCCGGCAACGGCCGCAACGCCCTCGCGGAGTACGACGGTTCGACCTGGACGAACCTCGGCGAGTGGTCCAGCTCCACCGGCACCTACACCAGCGAGCACGGCTCCTCGACGGCCCGCAACATGTACCTGCACGGCATCGACTACGACGTCAACGGCCGACTGCACTCCTTCTTCACCTGGCGAGAGCAGAACGGCGCCGTGATGTGCTCCAGCGGCGGCATCACCAACCACGACACCGGCTACGTCTACTCCGACGACCGCGGCCGCACCTGGCGCAACAACGCCGGCACCGTCGTCGGCACCACCGGCGGCTCCGACAAGGTCGCCGTCACCGACTCCGGTCTCGTCATCGACGCGCTCAACCCGGACCACTCCCTGATGAACCAGGAGAGCCAGGCCACCGACTCCGCCGGCCGGCCGCACGCGATCATCAGTTACGTGCCCGGTCGCTTCGGCCAGTGCACCACCAACTACGTGTCCGACCGCACCGCGAACGGCCGGGCGTTCCACGTCCGCAAGAACGCGTCGGGCACCTGGCAGAAGACCGAGATACCGGTGGTACTGGGTTCCAGCCAGCGCACCAGGCTGGTCCTGGACAAGTACAACAACGCCTACGCGATCTTCCCGTTCGGCCGGATCGCCGGAGCCTCCGCGGCCTCCGGATACACCGACTGGAAGATCCTCTTCGACGGCAGCGGTCTCAACGCGTTCGGCGAGGTTGTGATCGACGAGATGCGGATCAAGGCCGACAACGTCCTGTCCGTCATGTACCAGGAGAAGTCCAGCGGTACGACGCCCTCGGCACTGCACGTCGTCGACTTCGCGCTTCCCGCCTGACCGAAGTCGTCCTGGGGCGGCGTGCCGGTAATGTGAAGGCCTGCCCGCCGCTCCTTGTTCACCTGGAGGTCCCTGCCCGATGGCCCAGTCGGTGGGTATCAAGGACGTCGCCCGTGCCGCCGGAGTCTCGGTGGGCACGGTGTCGAACGTGATCAATCGTCCGGACTCCGTCGCCACCGAGACCCGGGCCCGGGTCCTGTCCGCGATCGACCGGCTCGGTTACGTCCGCAGCGAGTCCGCGCGCCAGCTGCGCGCGGGCCGTAGCCGGATCATGGGGCTGCTCGTCCTCGACATGGGCAACCCGTTCTTCGTGGACGTCGCGCGCGGCGCCGAGCGGGCCGCCCGGGACGCCGGGCTCGGCGTGATGGTCTGCAACAGCGCGCAGAGCCCCGGCGAGGAGGCCGAGTACCTCTCGCTCTTCGCCGAGCAGCGGGTCCGGGGCGTCCTGCTCACCCCCGCCGACGCGACGGGCCGCAACATCGAGAGCTTCCGGCGCCACGGCATCCCCTTCGTCCTCGTCGACCGCGTCGCCGAGGGGACCACGGAGTGCTCCGTCTCCGTCGACGACGTCGCGGGCGGCGCCCTCGCCGTACGCCATCTCATCGACGCCGGGCACCGCTCCATCGCGTACGTCAGCGGCCCGCCCGGCTTCAACCAGGTCCGCGACCGTCGCACCGGCGCCCTCAACGCGCTCGCCGAGGCCGGCCTCGCCCCCGAGGTGCTGCGCGAACTGCCCACCGAACGCCTCGACGTATCGGCCGGACGGGACGCCGGCGCCCGCCTCCTCGGCCTCGCCGACCGCCCCACCGCCGTCTTCTGCGCCAACGACCTCCTGGCCCTCGGTGTGCTCCAGGCGATGTACGCGGCCGGGATAAACGTCCCCGACGACCTCGCCATCGTCGGCTACGACGACATCGAGTTCGCCGCCGCCGCGGCCGTCCCCCTCACCTCGGTCCGCCAGCCCGCCGTCACCATGGGAGCCCTGGCCGCGGAACTGCTGCTGGAGGAGACGGAGGCGGAGACCGTGACGCGCCGGCACGAGCACCGGCGGGTGGTGCTCCAGCCGGAACTGGTCGTACGGCGATCGAGTCTCTCCGCCCGCTGATCCACCGGTCAGTACGATTTCATGATCCCGGGGATCGGATATCGGACGGACATGTGCTGAACTGGGACGCGCCTGAAGTAGTCCGTCCGTCCCGGGAGCCCTGTTGACCGCGACCTACCGCCAGCCCGGCGTCGTCCTCACCGACCGCCGCTTCACCGTGCCGCTCGACCACGACGACCCCACGGGGGAGACGATCGAGCTCTACGCCCGTGAGGTGGTCGCCGGCGACAAGGCGCAGCAGAACCTGCCGTGGCTGGTCTATCTCCAGGGCGGACCCGGCTTCGGCGCGAACCGCTTCGTCGGCAGGCCCGCCTGGCTCGGCCGTGCCCTCAAGGAGTTCCGTGTCCTGCTCCTGGACCAGCGCGGCACCGGCCACTCCACGCCCGCCAACCGGCAGACGCTCCCGCTGCGCGGCGGCCCCGCCCAGCAGGCCGACTACCTCACGCACTTCCGCGCCGACTCGATCGTCCGCGACTGCGAGGCGATCCGCCCCCGGCTCACCGGCGGCGCCCCCTGGACCGTTCTCGGCCAGAGCTTCGGCGGCTTCTGCGCGGTGAACTACCTCTCCAGCGCCCCCGAGGGCCTCAGCGCCGCCGTGATCACCGGTGGCCTGCCCTCCCTCGACGCCCACGCCGACGACGTCTACCGTGCCGCCTTCCCGCGCATCGAGCGCAAGGTCGCCGCGCACTACGCCCGCTACCCGCAGGACGTCGAGCGCGCCCGCCGTATCGCCGACCATCTCCTCCACCACGAGGTGACCCTGCCGAACGGCTACCGCCTCACCGTCGAGGCCTTCCAGTCCCTCGGCATCCTCCTCGGCGGCGGCGAGGGCAGCCACCGTCTGCACTTCCTCCTGGAAGAAGCCTTCGTCCGCACCCCGAACGGCCCGGCGCTCGCCGACGCCTTCCAGGAAGAGGTCCAGGGCCTCCTCTCGTACGCGGGCCACCCGCTCTACGCCCTCGTCCACGAGGCGATCTACGGCCAGGACGCCCGGCCCACGAACTGGTCGGCCGAGCGCGTGCGCACCGAGTTCCCGCAGTTCGACGCCGCCAAGACGCTCGCGGGCGACGGACCGCTGCCGTTCACCGGCGAGTCCGTCCACCCCTGGATGTTCGAGACCGACCCGGCGCTGCGCCCGCTGCGCGAGACCGCCGAACTCCTCGCCGCCCGCACCGACTGGACACCGCTGTACGACAGTGCCCGGCTCGCCGCCAACGAGGTCCCCGTCGCCGCGGCCGTCTACCACGACGACATGTACGTCGACACCGCCCACTCCCTGGACACCGCCCGCTCGATCCGCGGCCTGCGCACCTGGGTCACCGACGAGTTCGAGCACGACGGCGTGCGGGCCGGCGGCCCCCGCGTCCTGGACCGGCTGCTGGCGCTCGCACGCGACGAGGCATGATGCCGGAGGCGCGGAATAGTCTCGGAGCATGACAGAGCCGACGACCACTCAGCTTCTGCCCATGCCCGAGGACTGGCGACGCGCCCTCGCGGTCGTGGCCCACCCGGACGACCTGGAGTACGGCTGCTCGGCCGCGATCGCCGCCTGGACCGACGGCGGCCGAGAGGTCGCCTACGTCCTCGCGACCCGCGGCGAGGCAGGCATCGACACCCTGGAGCCCGACAAGTGCGGTCCGCTGCGTGAGCGGGAGCAGCGGGCCGGCGCGGCGGTCGTCGGGGTGTCGACGGTGGAGTTCCTCGACCACAAGGACGGCGTGATCGAGTACGGCCTCGCCCTGCGCCGCGACATCGCCGCCGCGATCCGCCGCCACCGGCCGGAGCTGGTGATCACCCTCAACCACCGCGACACCTGGGGCGGCGTCGCCTGGAACACCCCGGACCATGTCGCGGTGGGCCGCGCGACCCTGGACGCGGCCGCCGACGCCGGCAACCGCTGGATCTTCCCGGACCTGCTGGACCAGGGCCTGGACCCGTGGAACGGCGTCCGCTGGGTGGCCGTCGCGGGTTCGTCGACCCCCACCCACGCGGCGGACGCCTCGGCCGGCCTGGAGCGCGCGGTGCGCTCGCTGCTCGAACACCGCACGTACATCGAGGCGTTGACGAGCGAGGACCCGGAGACGTATGCGAGAGGCTTTCTGACCGGAAACGCCGCGGCGACGGGAGAGCGGTTCGGCGGGAAGCCGGCCGTGGCGTTCGAACTGTTCGGCCGGTAGCGGGAACCGACACCCCTGTACGTGTGTGCGAGCGGCGCCGCTATCCTCGTTCGACCGATGACCAGGGCGACCGCGCCCGTACGCAGGACGAGGGACCCGGAGTTGAGTCGGATACGTGTCGCGCTGGGGCTCGGCGCGGTGGCCATGGGGACGGCGTGGGCGGTCGGCGGAGTGGCGGGACTGCGGGATGTCGCAGGCGTTCTCCTGATCGCGGTGCCGGCGTTGCTGGCCCTGGCCGGTGCCGCGCTGGTGCTTCGGGCAGCCGTGCCGCACGGCCAACTCGCCGGGCCGCTGACGCTCATGGGCGTGGGTATCGGTGTGCTCGTGCTGCGGTTCGACGTCCCGCAACTGCCGGAACTGTCGGGTCAGGCGCCGACCGCGCTGATCCTGGGGGGAGTCTTCGTGGCGTTGTTCCGCGGGCGGTCGGGGTCTGGTCTCGACATCGGGGTCAGGCGCTACACCTCGCTGCTGTATCCACACGTGCACACTGTGCTGGAGGGCAGGGCGCCCAAGAAGCTCATTCTGCGTGCCCTCTTGTTCGGCGCGGTCGACATCGATCTGTCACGCTGCGAGTTTCCCTTCGAAGCGCGCCTGGTCGTGGATGTCACGGTGTTGTGGGCCCGTGTCCGCCTCAAGGTGCCGGCCGACTGGACGGTCCTGGCGGGTCGCGTCGAACTCACCTCGGGGGTGCTGTTCGACGGGCGTCTCTCCGAGCCTGCCTTCGCGTCTCCGCAGCCGTCGGCGGACGAGGAGAGGACTGTCGTGGTGAACGTCCAGGGGCTAGGCGGAGTTGTCTCCCTGACCCGGGGATCCTGACGCCGGGAAACCGGGCGGGGGCTCCGGGTGTTTGTAGGCGATGCCTGGAAGGTTGTCCTTGGCGAGCACCTCGCGGCGGGCGAAGAACCTCGTGAGTGTCGTGTTCTGCTTGTGCTCCTCCGCGGGTGTGTCGGGGAGCTTCAGATGGAGAGCCGTGAGCATGTCGAACCGGTGCAGGTCGAAGGCTGCCGCGAGCAACTGCCGGTGCCCCGTGGCCACCCGCATCGCTCCGCGGTAGGCCCCGACGCTCAGCAGCGCGGTGGCGACGGGTGCCAGACTCCATGTATCGAGACGGCCCAGCAGAGGTGAGCCGGCCAGGGTGCCGAGCCCGAAGCACACACTCAGCGCGCAGGTGGTGTCGAGCAGGTCCAGCTGCTGGTTGATGGCGGTCGCCAGCTTGGGGGACAACTGCGGATACAGGCGTGCGGAGACTGTCGGCAGATCCAGCCCGTACCTTCTGCCGCTGTCGTCCTCGGCCTCTCGCAGGATGTTTCCGAGCATGGTCGGCATCAGCCGGTCGTGGTCCGCACCCAATGGGCCGGGAACGGGATGCGGACCGCTGGGATAGCGCAGGGCCTGGCGCCTGGCCTGGGCGGCGAGACGGCCCGCATGTCGTCTTCTGCGGGCGAGACACACCACCTCCTGGAAGTCGGTTCCCGGTTCGTCGACCACCACCAGTTCCTTGACCACCCCGGCCGTGCTCAGACGGCGCCGGTGCCGCTCGGTGGCGAGCGCCGCGGCCGTGGCCGGAAGCGCGCGGCTGTGCCAGTACCCCTCGAGCATCTGCACCAGAGTGACCTGGAACGGGCGCAGAAGCAGGCCGGCGAGGAGACATGCGAAGGCCGCGAAGGCCAACCAGCCGGGATTCTCCTTGGCGTCATGCGCGAGTCGGCCGACCTGGATGCGGTCTCCGGCGTAGGCACCGGACATGATCAGCGCGGTGACATACCCGGTCAGCACGGTGATCGGCAGCACGCTCACCAAGGTGAAACGGGCACCCCCGAGAGCCTTGCCCACAGCCTGCGAAACCCCGGACAGCACAGGGCTCACCCTCCCGAATCGGACGGCCGGACCGGCTCCATGCGCGCGTTGCACTTCTGACAGCGTGGGGCTGGGGGTTTCGTGTCGTAGGAATGCGCCCACTTGCAGGTGGACTTCGAACACCGGTAGTCCCAGCCGGAGCCCGCGTCTTCACCGCGGGACAGGTCGGGGTCGCCGTAGCGCGTCACGAGCACGCCCAGCACCGCGACTAGGCGAACCCCCAACGCGACGCGGAACCGAACGTGCACCTCGTGCTCCCCCGGGCGGAACGGCAGTGCGCACAGTATGCGGCGTGTACATGCCTCCCGGTAAGACGTCTCCGCGCTCTGCCTCAGGCGGCCACGACAGGCATCCCGACCACACGCCGCGGGCTCACCACCCGTCCGTCCGGGAGGAGTTCAGCAGTGTCGTCGAAGACGATCGTGCCGTTGCACAGCAGGTGCCAGCCCTGTTCGGGGTGGGACGACACGATGATCGCGGCGTGGTGGTTCGTGCTGTCGGCGGTGGGGCACGCGGGCTGGTGGCTGCACATGACGTCTCTCCACGGTCTTCGGCGGGGTGGTTCTCCTGTTTCCGTCGGCCTGCTTCTCAGTGGTAGCCGACTTTGTTCTCTTGTATGCAGAGACCCCCACAGGGCGAGAAATTCATCGGTGAGGTTTGTTCCGTATGCTGGAAACATGCAAGATCACATAGTCGGCCCCGCCGATCTGCGCGGCGACTGCGCGAGCTGCTTCGGGCTGTGCTGCGTAGCCCTGCCCTTCACGGCGTCGAAGGACTTCGCCGTGGACAAGCAGGCCGGGAAGGCCTGCTCGAACCTGCAGGACGACCACCGCTGCGGCATCCACGCCCGGCTGCGGCAGAAGGGCTTCACCGGCTGCACGGTCTACGACTGCTTCGGCGCCGGACAGAAGGTCTCGCAGGTCACCTTCGGCGGCCGGGACTGGCGCACGGGCCCGCGCGAGGACGCCCGCCGCATGTTCGACGTGTTCCCGGTCGTCCGCCAGCTGCACGAGCTGCTCTGGTACCTCACCGAGGCCCTCACCCTGCCCGCCGCCCGCCCGGTCCACGCCGACCTGCGCCGCATCCTGGAGCGAACGGAGCAGCTCACGCGCCAAACCCCCGAGGAACTGGGCGTGTTGGACGTGGGCGCGCACCGCCAGGACGTCAACGTGCTCCTGTTGAGGACCAGCGAACTGGTCCGTGCGGGCACCCGCGGCAAGAAGAAGGACCGCCGGGGCGCCGACCTGATGGGCGCCCGCCTCAAGGGCGCCGACCTGCGCGGTGCCGACCTCCGTGGCGCCTACCTCATCGCCGCCGACCTCACCGGCGCCGATCTGCGCGGCGCGGACCTGATCGGTGCCGACCTGCGCGACACCGACCTCACGGACGCCGATCTGACCGACGCGTTCTTCCTGACCCAGCCGCAGCTGAACGCGGCGAGCGGGAACGCGGGCACGAGGTTGCCGGAATCCGTCACCCGCCCCGGGCACTGGACGCGGCCCTGAGGGCAGCTCGGTTCGGCCACCGACCGGGTACGACGAGGGGCTCTGCCTGCGCACGCGGCGAAACCGTGCGAAGAGCCCGACCGCGTCGGCCCGGCTCAGTCACCGGCCCCACGCACAGGACACCGAGGCTCTGAAACCGCAGTCTCCGCCTCCTCCACGGCCGCCCGCCCCGCCGGCGCCGGCACGTTCCGCCGCTCCAGTCGCAGGCGCAGCCCCTCCGGCATCAACGTCAGCCGCTCCGTCACCCGCAACCGGTATTCCGGGTCGGCCCCCAGTTCGTACCGGCGCAGCAGCAGACCCAGCACCAGCGTGGCCTCGTGCAGCGCGAACTGCCGGCCGATGCACGCCCGGGCCCCCGTGCCCCACGGCTTGAAGGCGTGCGGGGCCCGGTTCCGTACGGCCTTCGGGTCGAACCGGTCCGGGTCGAACCGCTCGGCGTCCGCGCCCCACACCTCGGGATCACGGTGCAGCATCGGTGTGAGGACCAGCGTCCACGCACCCCGCCGCATCGGATGCCGCCCGGCGAGCACCGTGTCGTCGAGTGCCTCGCGGGCGAAGGCGGGCGCCGTCGGCCACAGCCGCAGCGACTCGTCCAGCACCCGGCGCACGTAGCGCAGCTTGGCCACCTGGTCGTAGCCGGGCACGGCCGTGTCGCCCCACACCCGGTCCACCTCGGCACGCGCGCGTGCCGCGACGTCGGGGTGCCGGGAGAGGTAGTGCAGGGCGAAGGAGAGCGCACCCGAGGTGGTCTCGTGGCCCGCCACCAGGAAGGTGATCACCTGGCGCCGGACGTTCTCCGCGGACAGCCGCTCCCCGGTCTCCGGGTGGGCCGTCTCCAGCATCCGGTCCAGCAGGTCCCCGTCCCCGCCTCCGCTCGCCGTACGACGCTCCTGGACCAGCTCGTCGACCGTCCGGTTCAGATGGGCGATGTCGGCCTCGTTGCGCCGCGCCGCCTCCCGCAACAACCCCGGCCAGGGCACCGAGTTCAGCCGCTGCGCGTACGTCAGCGTGCCCACCATCGCCGTGATGAACGGATGCGGCCGGTCCCGCTCGAAGGAACCGAAGTCGTGCCCGAACCCGGTCCGGGCGATCGTCTCCAGCGTCAGCTTGGTCATGTCCCCGGGAACGTCCACCGTGCGGTCCGCCGCGGTCTCCCGGTCCCAGTGGTCGGTCAGGCGCTCGGCCACGGCCAGCATCATCGGGTGGTAGGCCGCCATCGCCTCACGGCTGAAGCCCGGTGCCAGCACATCGTGCGCCAGCTGCCAGTTGGGCTCGTGGTTGTACGCCGTGAACAGCCCGTCCCCGACGACCGGCCGCAGATTGGCGATGCCGAGCCCCACGTGCTTGGCGAAGCGCGTCTCGTCGGCGAGGTCGGCCGCGAGTTCGGCGCCCCACACGAACACGAACTCCCGGTTGAAGGCCTTGCGCCGGTAGATCGGCCCCAGCATGCGGGCGTACTTGACGGAGTCCTGCAGCGGTGTGCGCCGGTTGGCGCCGAGTACATCGCCGAGGAGGGGGAGCCGGCGCGGCGGGTGGGGGATGCGGTGCAGCTCCGGCCAGCCGTGCTCCGCGCTGCGGAACCCCTTGGGCAGAGCGGTCCCTGTCGTCGTCCTCGCCATGACGCCATCTCCCTTGAAACACCCGCGGATTGAGCGTGTTGTACGTGAGTTCAATAGCGTGAATCAGTCTGATCCCGTTGTTGAACCGGCGTCAAGTAAAGTGCTGCCATGGCCGCCGAGCAGGGCGCACGCACACGCCGTCGACTCAGTACCGAGGAGCGCCGTGAGCAGCTCCTCGCCGTCGGCGCGCGACTGTTCTCGGAGAGTCCGTACGACGACGTGTGGATCGAGCGCGTCGCCGAGATCGCCGGGGTCTCGCGCGGGCTGCTGTACCACTACTTCCCGACCAAGCGGGATTTCTTCGCGGCGGTCGTCGAGCGGGAGAGCGTACGGATGCTGCGGATGACCGCGGCCGTGCCCGGTGTCCCCGCGCGCGAACAGCTGACCGCCGGACTCGACACGTTCCTGGGGTACGTCGAGACCCACGCGCACAGCTACCGTGCCTTCCATCGGGCCGACGCGGCGGGGGACCAGGCCGTGCGCAAGGTCTACCGGCGGGCACTGGCGGCGCAGGAGCGGCAGATCCTGGCCGCGCTGGCCGCGGACCCGGAGTTCGGTGCGCTCCTCGATGCGCGGCCCGACACCAGGCTCGCCGTGCGCGGCTGGCTGGCCTTCACCACCGCCGTCTGTCTGGAGTGGCTGAGGGGTTCGGACCTCTCGCGCGAGCAGGTGCGCGACCTGTGTGCCCGTGCCCTTTTGGGTGTCGTCGCCCCCTGAGTGCGCCTGTGTGCGCTGAAAAGGACCCGTAAAGGATCAGGTCGCCGGTTGGCGTACGTCCCGATCTCGGATAGGTTAGGCAAGGCTTACCTAAGGAGATTCTGGGATGGGTGCTGGGATGGGTGAACAAAGCTGGGCGGCCGCGCCCGCCGCGGCGGAGCGGGCGCGCTCGGTGCTCGCCACCGCGTGGTCCTGCGCGGTGACCGCGGACGGCGGCCGTGAGGAGTTCGTCGGCGCGCACACCGTGACCGAGGACGGCCGGGTGCGGCTTCAGGTGCCGGAGGACAGTGCCCTGCTCGCGGCCGCGATCTGCGCGCCTCGCGGAGAGCCGTCCGCCGTGCTGGAGTTCGCCGACGTCTCGCCCGTCCCCGTGCGCAACCGTATCCGGGCCCGCCTCTGGCTCGCCGGCTGGTTCGTGCCCGAGGACGGCGACCTGGCGTTCCGGGCGACCCGGGTGGTGCTGCGCGAGCCGTCCGGTGCCGTGGTCGTCGACCTCGACGAGTTCGCCGCCGCCGCACCCGACCCGCTGGCCACGGCCGAGGCCCGGCTGCTGACCCACCTCGCCGACTGCCACTCCGACGCGGTCGAGCGGCTCACCCGGCTCGTCGAGCCCGACAGCCTGCACGGCGCCGTGAAGGTCCAGCCGATCGCCGTCGACCGGCACGGACTGACGCTGCGCATCGAGCGCACCCGCGCCCAGGGCGACGTACGCCTGCCGTTCCACCGTCCCGCCGACGACGTCGCGCAGCTCACCGAGCGGATGCACGTCCTGCTCACCCAGGCCAGCGCCGCCTCCTGCCCGCGCGCCCTACAGCGGCAGCGCACAGACGGCGACGGGTGACGCGAACGGCTTTCCCGCGAGCCGCAGTTCACCGCTGTCCGCGTCCACCCGGAACACGCTCACCGTGCTGGAGCGCTGGTTCGCCGCGAACAGCAGCGCTCCGTCCGGCGAGAAGGCGATCTGCCGCGGGAAGTCCCCGGACACCGGCACGGTGTCCAGCAGCCTGAGCCGGGCACCGTCCGCCTCGACCGCGTAGCGCGTGAGGCTGTTGTGGCCCCGGTTGGCGAGGTAGGCGTACGAGCCGTTCGGCGTCACCAGGATCTGTGCCGGGTAACTGGTGCCCGGCCCCGTCCCCGTGGACTGTGCCTCGCCGACGGTGAGGCGGCCGGTCTTCGTGTCGTAGGCGCAGACGGCGACCGTGTTGTCGACCTCGTTGGCCAGGTAGGCGTACCGGCCGTCGGGGTGGAAGGTCAGATGGCGCGGTCCGGCGCCCGGCCGGGTGTGCGCCCGCGCGACCTCGGTGAGCTTCCCCGTCCGCTCGTCGAGCCGATAGGTGTAGACGGTGTCCGTGCCCAGGTCGACGGCGAGGACATGGCCGCCGTCGGGACTCGTGACGATCTGATGGGCATGCGGGCCCTCCTGGCCGGGCCCCGGCTCCGGTGCGGAGTGGGTGACGAGGTCGGCGCGCTCACCGATCGCCCCCGTGTCGTCGATCGGATGCACCGCCACGCTGCCCGAGCCGTAGTTGGCGCTCAGCAGCCAGCGCCCGTCCGGATGCACCGACACATGACAGGGCGCACCGCCGCCCGTGCTCCGGCTGCCCAGAACCGTGCGGTCGGACAGCCGTACGGCGGTCACGGCCCCCTGCTCCCGCTCGTTCACCGCGTAGAGCGTGCGGCCGTCGGGATGCGGGGCGAGATACGACGGGTCGCCGACACCGGTGAGAGTCCTGCCGGCGGTCACCTCGCCCGTCGTCGGGTCGTAGGTGGCGAAGCCGATGCCGGTGCCGCCGCCCTCGGCGGAGGTGTAGGTGCCGAGGTGGAGAGGGCGGGGACCGGTGGGCGTCGGTGAGGCGCTGGGGGCGGCTGCCTCAGGAGCCCGGGCCGTCGGAGGCGTCGAGGTTGTGGCGGGCGTCGTAGGCGCCGACACCGCAGAGCCCGGTGACTCGCCGCAGCCCGCCGCCGCGGCCCCCGTCCCCACGAGGGCGGCGACGAATCGCCGCCTGCTCCAGTCACCCCTGCCCATGCACGCACCTCGGATGGTCGGTTGCCTCGGCCGTCACCACCTTGACGCGGACCACCCCTCACGTGCAAACGGCTCTACCAGTCGCCGTCCTCCACGGGGATGCCCGGCGCGTCCTTGAGCGGCAGCACCTGCGCCGGGTACGGCTCCTGCCAGGGTTCGTGATCGTCGCCGAGCCAGTCGCCGACCGGCTTCACACCCTCCAGGGTGTCCGTAGGGGCGAGATCCTCCGCGTCCTGGTCGTAGTAGTCGTACCAAGGCAGGCCCGCCTGTGTGTACGCCGAGCGGTCCACGGGCGACGGCGGGGGCTCCTCGCCGGTGATGCGACGCCACTGCGGAGGCGTCACCAGGTGCACGAAGACCCGGCCGCCGGGCCGCTCGGCCCAGTCGGACAGGGGACGGTCGTCCTTGTAGACCTCCTGGCGCATCGAACCGCCGACACCGAGGCCCATACCGGCCGGGGCCGCGGGGGCCGGGGCGGCCATCATCTGCGGGGCGGCCCCGAACGAGGGTGCGTGCATCGGCGCCCTGGTGCGGCGCTCCCGCTCCCGCGACTCGCGCCACCGCGCGAGCGCCTCCTCCTCGAGCGGGAACGACTGCAGCTGAACGCCGCCCCACACCTCCTCGCCCGTGACCTGCCCCTCGACGGTCGCACCCAGGCCGAGCGGCAACGCCACGAACTGCTTGACCGTGCCCGTACCGGAGTTGATGCCGTCCAGCCACGGCTGCCGGGGCAGTACGACGTAGTTCTGCGGCTTGCGCGAGAGCCGACCGCTCCACGGCTCGCCCGAGACCGCGCACACCTTGCCCACCCCGACCTGGAGCGCGGCCGGCTCGATGGTGCCGCCGAAGCTCAGCCACATCGCCTCGCGCAGATACACGGGCAGCATCACCCCGCCGCGCGCCCGCCAAGCCTCGGGCACACGGTCCGCGTGGTCGGCGACCCGGCGCAGCGGGAACTCCCCGAGCCCCGGTGGCAGCGGATGCGTGCCCGTCTCCGGCAGGCGCAGGGTGCGGATGAACCGCACCGCCACCCCGCCGGGCAGCCTCAGCGTGTTCCCGTCGATGCGTACGCCGGTCATCCTGCTCGCCCCCTCGGTCAGACCTGGTGACTACGTCACCTAGAACGACGGGCGAGGGCGGGACGGTTCCTGCGCAGCCGCTCCTGAAGCCGGGTCAGCCGCGGCATCCGCTCGCGCTGCTCCCGGGAGGTGCGGTCCAGCTCCTCCAGGAGCCGGTGGGAGCGGTGCTCGGTGTCCAGCTCGTCGAGGATGCGGTTCACCTCGGTGAGCACGGCGCCGTGCAGCTGCCACTGCCGGGCGTCGCGCTGGACCTCCTCCAGGAGCAGCTGGGCGAGCTTGTCGCGGGTGGCCGCGGCGTGCCGGAGCTGGGAGGCGAGCCGCTCCTCCGCCGACTCGGCGCTGCGGGAGACGTCGGTGGTGACCAGCACCGCGAAGCTCACCACGGCGTCGGCGATCTCCGACAGCAACTGCTCCACGGCGGCGCCCGTCTGCCGTGCGAACAGCCGCTCGGACTCGCGTTCCTTGGCGAGGTCGGTGAGGGTGCGCGCGAGCACCCGCAGGACGACCGTGCAGATCTCCAGCGTGTCGAGACCGGTGCGCAGCACCACCCGGTGCAGCAGGCCCTCGCGGACGCGCGGATTGAGCCGCAGACTGTCCTCGGCCTGCTTGAGGGCCGCGTCCACCTCGACGATGTCGTGGTCCAGGCGCCGCGCCTCGTGCAGCCGCTCGGTGGCGTGCTCGACCGGCGTACGGCCCGCGGCCTCCTCGCCCATGCTCAGCATCAACTGCCGTACCCGGCGGGCGAGTCCCTCGATCGACTCGCCCGCCTCGTCCACCCACACCGGCGGCGCGAGCAGCAGGTTGAAGCCGAGCCCGACGACCGCGCCGATCAGCGTCTCCAGCACCCGCGCCCACGCGGTGTCCCCGACGGTCGTGACCCCGAGGACCAGCATCGCGCTGATCGCCACCTCGGGCACGTACTCGTCGACCTTGACCAGATGCCCCACCCCGAGCGAGGCCAGGATCAGCAGGGCCAGACTCCACCAGGTGAGCCCCACCAGCAGGCTGAAGGCGATGGCGACGAGGACGCCGGCCACCACGGCGTTCACCCGGCGGATGCCGTTGGTGAGCGTCGCGTAGAGGGTGACCTGGACGACCAGCAGCGCGGTCAGGGGCGCGGTGAGCGGGGCCGCCTCGGGACTCAGGCGCAGCGCGATGACGTAGGCGATCGTCGCCGCGGCCGCCGACCGCAGCGTCTGTACGACCACCGGGTCCCTGCGTCGCTTCACGAAGCGCACGAGGGACGCCGCCCACTCACGTACATCTCGCATCCTCAGGCTGTCCCTCTTCCACAGTTGCGCGCCTTCACGCATTGCGGACCGTAACTGTCCGCAACGACGCCTAGATTGTTCGCACAAACCCGTCGACGGCAAGTGGGGAGAGCAGTGATGACGGACACCCGAGGCCTTGAGGTTCTCACGGGAGCGCACGACTACCTGCGTGAGGTGGTCGCGGCGGTGCCGGAAACGGCGTGGGGAGTGCCGACGCCGTGCACCGAGTGGACGGCCCGGCAGGTTCTCAACCACGCCCGTATCGACCAGCAGGGCTATGGCCTCGCGATCACCGGTGGCCGTCCGGACTCCGACCCCTTCGCCCCGGCCGACGCACTCGCCGCGGACCCGTCGGCGGAGCTGGAGGAGGTGCTGCGCCTGGTGGCGGACGCGTACGCCGGTCTGCCCGCCGACGCGGACGAGGTGCCGACCCCGCTCGGACCGATGCCGCTGCCACTGGCCGCCGCGGCGGCCGCGATGGACGCGGCCGCGCACGCCTGGGACATCGCGGTCGCGACCGGCCAGGACGCGCCGTTGACGGAGGAACTGGCCGAGGGGATCCGGCCGGTCGCGGAACGGCTCGTGGATCATCTCCGGGACTCCTACCGGGTGTTCGCACCCGCCCGGAAGGTGCCGGACGGCGCCGGCAGGGCCGACGCGCTGCTCGCCTTCCTCGGCCGCGATCCTGAGTGGCGACCGGGGGTTCTCCGCACTCCGTGACGGAGGACAGCAGGATGGCCCGGGCCCGCCCGGTGGGAAAGCCCCGGACGATGAAGAGGATCGGAACACTCCTGACCCTGCTCATCGCGCCGGCGGCCGGCACCCCGGCCGCCGCGACACCGACCCCCACGGTCGTCGACACCCTCGACCGGGCGGCCCACCCCCCTGCGCACGGTCGAACCGGGCGGCGACACCCGCGATCTGCGCGTCCTCGACCCGATGATCGGCGACGCCCGCGTCGTCGGTCTGGGCGAGGCCACCCACAGCTCCCACGACTTCTTCGCCCTCAAGGACCGCGTCTTCCGCCACCTCGTCGAGGAGAAGGGCTTCCGCACCTTCGCCCTGGAGGCACCCTGGAGCACCGGCCTGCGCCTCGACGACTATGTGCTGCACGGCAAGGGCGACGTCCGGCGCATCATGCGTGAGGAGTTCCAGCGCGACTACCTGTGGTGGAACAACACCGACTGTCTGCGACTCCTGGAGTGGATGCGCGCCTACAACGTCCGCCACCCCGACGACCCCGTCCGCTTCCTGGGCGACGACCTCGCCTGGACGGGACCGGAGTCGTACGACTCCGTCGCGGACGCGGTGGCCGCCGCCCACCCGGAGTCGAGCGCCCGCCTCGCCGAGCTCTACCGCGGACTGCGGCCCACCACCCAGAGCGGCGCGTACATCGAGCAGTACCTGGCGAAGCCGTACGCCGAACGCAAGGACATGGCCCGACGCACCGGCGAAGCACTGGAGTTGGTCGGCAAGCGGGAGTCGATGACCTGAGCCTGCGGAACGCGACCGCGATCGACCGGACCGCCCGGCAGTACGCCTTCGACTTCGAGGACCCGGCCCAACTCGCCGCGGCCATGCGCTACCGCGACGAGGCGATGGCCGACAACGTCGTGTGGTGGCAACGGCACACCGGCACGAGGGTGCTGCTGTCGGCGCACAACAACCACATCGGCTACGTCCCGGACGACCCGGCCCACTACCCGAAGGTGCAGGGCGCCTTCCCGCGCGACAGCCTCGGCTCGCGGTATGTGAGCATCGGCCTGACCTTCGACAGCGGCTCGTTCAACGCCACCGGACAGGAGGACGAGACGGTCCGGCGCTGGACGCTGGGTCCGGCGGGACCGGGCAGCAACGAGCGGACCCTGGACCGGGTGCGCCACCGCGACTACGTACTCGACATGAGGTCCGTGGGTTCACCGGCCCGCGCATGGCTGCTCGGGGCGCGGCCGACACGCAGCATCGGAACGGCCTACCCGGACGGCCCGGACAACACCGCGCTCGCCCGCAGTTACGACGTCCTGGTCCACCTTCACCGGGTGGTGGCGGCCCGGCTGCGGGACCGGTAACCGGAGACCTTCGCGAGGTTGCCGCAGCGGTCCATCGAGCACCAACGGCGGCGCCGGGCCTGGGAGTCGTCGAGGAACAGCAGGGAACAGGCCGGGTTCCCGCACTCCTTGACCCGTTCGATCAGGGGCCCGCCCGCCAGCAGTACGGCGTCCCGGGCCACCGTCGCCAGGGCGGCCCGTGCCGGATACCGGGCCGTCCAGCGTGCCTCGCCCAGCTGGGGTGCCAGATCGGGCTTGGCCGCCGCGTCGTTGACCAGTGCGACATCGGCCGCCTCCGGCTCCCGGCCGGCCATCGCGGTGCGTACGAGACGGTTGACGGCCTCACGCAGCATGCGCGCGTCGGCGAGATCCCGCGCGGTGACGTGCGCCGGCTCCTCGCCCACGGTCAGTTCCGCCTCCGTCAGCCAGCGGGTCAGCGCGGCGGGGTCCGGCAGCCGCTCCTTGGGCGTGGCGTGCCGCTTGCCGAGCGTGGCCACGAAGTCCAGACAGGGGCGGCCGCCGACGAACGGAAAGGCGAGCTCGGGGTCGGTGCTGGTCATGAGGGCGAGCTTACCCGCCGCGCGAGGCTCTTGACACCACTTGAACCGGTGTCGCAGAGTGACACCAGTTCAAGCGGTGTCAGTCACGACGAGAGCGGGTGGGGTATGCGCGCGGTGCGGATCGAGGAGTTCGGCGGACCCGAGGTGCTGGTGGAGACCGAGGTGCCGGATCCGGTGGCGGGGCCGGGGGAGGTGCTCGTACGGGTCGCCGTGGCCGGCGTGAACCGTGCGGACGCCCTGCTGCGGGCCGGCGTCTACCACGGCGCCGGTCGGCCCCCGCTGATCCCGGGCGCCGAGGCGGCCGGTGTCGTCGCCGCGGTGGGGGAGGGGGTGACCGACTTCGCGGTCGGGCAGCGGGTGGTCGCGCTGAACGGGGTGAAGTCGCCCGGCTTCTACGCCGAGTTGGCGGCCGTGCCCGTCACCCAGGTGGTCGCCCTGCCGGACGGAGTGGAGCTGACCGAGGCGGCGACGCTGCCCATCGCCTGGCTCTCCGCCTGGTACTGCGTACGGCATCTCGCCAAGGTCACCAAGGAGGACACCGTGGTGGTGAAGGCCGCCGCGAGCGGGGTGGGCACCGCGGCCGTGCAGATCGCCGCAGAGTCCGGGGCCCGCGTCATCGCGCTCGCCGGGTCGGCGCAGAAGGCGGCCTGGGCGGGGGAGTTCGGCGCCCACACCACCCTCGACACCTCCGCGTACCCCGACGAGGCCGAGGTCGAGGAGGTGCTGCGGCTCACCGACGGGCGCGGCGCCGACGTCGTCCTCGACATCGTCGGCGGCGCCGCCTTCGCACGGAGCCTGCGCCAGGTCGGACACGGCGGCCGGGTCGTGGCGCTCGCCAACGTCGCCCTGGCGCCCAGCACCATCGACACCCGCGACTTCTACCCGAAGAACGCGGCGATCCTCGGCTTCCAGCTCACCAACCGACAGCGCCACGGCTGGGACCCCCGCGCCGACCTGCGCGAACTGGCCGAGCGGGTCGCCGCGGGCGCCTATCGCGTACCCGTCGAGACCGTGCTGCCCCTCGCGCGGGCGCGCGCCGCCCACGAGCAGCTGGAGCGGCGCGGGAACCGGGGCAAGATCGTGCTCGCCGTGGACTGAGTCAGGAGTGGACCCTGTCGATGAAGGAGGACAGATTGCCCGTCGCGCGGGCGATCTGCTCCTCCAGCGTCAGGCTCTCCTCGATCCGCAGGGTGCTCTGCGGGACCTTCCTGCCGCGGACGTAGAGGGAACAGGCCAGGTCGGTGCAGATGTACACGCCGACGGAATTGCCCTCCCGCCCGGCCGTACCCGCCTTGCGTGCGGTCATGAGCGAGACGCCGCCGCCCGGATGGGTCGTCAGGCACAGCGAACACATGCTGCGGTGCAGGAAGCCTCGGTGTCCGGAGGTCAGGCGCAGGGTGAGGCCGACGAGCCGGCCGCCCCGCTCGGTGACCAGGTAGCTGCGGTCGGGCGCCCCGGGATCTCGCCAGCCGAGGAAGTCGAGATCGTCCCAGGGGCGTTCGTCGAGATCGCGCGGCACGGCCACGCGTTTGGCCTCCCCCTTGGAACAGTTCACAAAAGAGTCGCGAATGTCGTGCTCGGTCAGTGATCTCATGGGGGAGCCTCCTGGGGGCGTCATGTTGTTGCCGAAACCTGAGGGTAAAAAAACTAGTGCCCCTAGGTTCAGCCAGGATAGACGGCCCCGGCGAGGAGGAACCAGTGAATTTCGAGAACGTCCGCTCGGCACGGGCGAGGGCGGCGCTGCGGCACGTGGCGGAGCGGTCGGCGGGGCCGCCCGTCGCCCCGGACGTACGTATCACGCTCAACTTCCACCCCGACCGGCTGACCGGCGGGGTGGGCATCCTCGAGGCCCTGGCGCGGGACGGCGCGTACCGGTCGCAGTTCGTGACCGGCACCAGCAACGGCGGCCTCACGGCGCACCCCGGCGGCGACCGCCGGCGCTGGGAGAGCCGGATCTTCGGCGGCGCCTACGACGAGGCGGCCGCGGGCGACCGGCCCGTGTACGGCGCGCTGGACTTCCGGCGCCAGGTGGTCGGCGCCGCCCCGCGCTTCGGTTCCTCGCACTTCCGGCTGACCGGTGCGGCCCTGTCCCGGGCCACCTTCTGCTACCCCGACAGTGCCGCCGAGCCGGCCCACTTCGGCGTCGCCGCCGGCATGTCGCTGGTCGCACTGGCGGAGGCGGACGAGCAGGACGCCCTCAACGACTACATCGAGGCACAGGTCCACGGGGGCGTCTCCCTCACCACGGACGTGGCCGCGCTCGTCCTGGACGCGTGCTACCGCGGCACACCCGTCGAGGCGGCGGCGCGGCTGCTGCCCTGTCCCGTCGAGTGGCATCCCGGGTACCGGATCACCGTGGAGCGGCTGCGCCGGCACGCGGACTACCGCGGTGAGGAGTACGCCGAGCTGGGCGCCCGGATCGCCGAGGACGGGCGGATCGACCCGCGGATCATCGGGGACGCCGCCCGCACGGGACGGTACGAACTCCAGGACCTGAAGAAGGTCTGGCACACCCTCGCCCGCTTCGGAGCCCCGGTGGGCGCGGGCACGGCCTACGCGGGCGCCGGCGGCCACACCCCCGGAGTCAGCACCCCCAGCGCATAGGCTCGGGCGACCAGTTCCGTACGGTTGCCCGCGCCCCACCGCGCGGACAGCCGCCGCAGGTGATAGGTGACGCCGTCCGAGGTGAGCCCGGTCTCCCGGGCCGCCCTGGCCGTGGTGGCGCCGCCCGCGAGCAGCGCCAGGATCCGGGCCTCCACCGGTGTCACCCGCACCGGGTCCACCGCGGGCCGCTCACGCTCACCCAGCATCCGCAGCATCACCAGCAGCGTGGGTGTCTCGTCCACGCTGTCGCTCACCGGGTCCGCCGTCAGCTCCCCGAACCGCTCCACGCCGCCGGGCGCCCGCCAGCACACCGACACCTGATAACGCGACCGGTGGCGCAGCCGCAGCGCCTCGGCGATCCGCTCCACCTGCGTCGCCTCCTGCGGCCGGAACAACTCCAGCACATCCCGGCCGCGCAGCCGCCCGGGCGTCGTACCGCACTCCGTGGCCATCGCCGGATTGGCGAGCAGGACCGCGCCGTACACATCGCACACCGCGACCGGCACCGAGACCCGGTCGAAGAGCATCAGCGCACGGTTGCGCCACACCACCGCCTCCGGGGGCGACCGGTCCACAGCACCTCCCAACCCCTGTACGCAAGGGCGACCCACTTGCGTGCACTACACAATCATGTAGTCCCGTGGTGCGGGCGGCCGGGGCCGGTCGACCAACCTGGAGCGCAGTACTCCCGTACCGCGAAAGGCAGTTGTCGCGCCATGCCCCCCACCGCGCCGCATCCGCAGTCCCCCGACACCCTCCCCGGCGTCCCGGTCGTCGACATCTCGGCGACCGGACCCGGACACACCCCGATCCAGCAGGTCATGGACCTGATGCGCGAGCACGGGCCGGTTCTCGTGCGACGGCTGCACGGACGGGACACCCTCTTCGTCGCCGACCTGGACCTCGTGGCCGACCTCGCCGACGAGGACCGGTTCGCCAAGCACATCGGGCCCGCCCTGGAGAACGTCCGGGAGTTCGCCGCCGACGGGCTGTTCACGGCGTACAACGACGAGCCCAACTGGGCCAGGGCGCACGACATCCTCATGCCCGCCTTCGCCCTCGGTTCGATGCGCACCTATCACCCCGTGATGCTGAAGGTGGCCCGGCGGCTCATCGACGCCTGGGACCGCGGCGCCCGCACCGGGCAGCCGGTGAACGTGCCCGACGACATGACCCGCATGACCCTGGACACCATCGGCCTCGCCGGATTCGACTACGACTTCGGCTCCTTCGAACGCGACGAGCCGCATCCCTTCGTCGAGTCGATGGTCCGCTGCCTGGAGTGGAGCATGCAGCGCCTGGCCCGGGTCCCGGGCCAGGACCACTCCGCGGCCGACGCCGCCTTCCGCGACGACGCCGCCTATCTCGCCCAGGTCGTCGACGACGTCATCGCCTCCCGCGCCGGCACCGACCAGGCCGACGCCGAGGACCTCCTGGGCCTCATGCTGACCGCCGCGCATCCGGCCGACGGCACCACCCTGGACACCGCCAACATCCGCAACCAGGTCATCACCTTCCTGATCGCCGGCCACGAGACCACCTCCGGCGCGATGTCCTTCGCCCTCTACTACCTGGCCAAGCACCCCACCGCGCTGGAGCTCGTACGCCGCGAGGTGGACGCCCTCTGGGGCGACCGGGCCGACCCCGAGCCGGCGTACGACGAGGTCGGCCGGCTGACGTACACCCGCCAGGTCCTCAACGAGGCACTGCGGCTGTGGCCCACGGCCGCCGCCTTCAGCCGCCACGCCCTCGAGGACACCGTGCTCGGCGGCCGGATCCCGCTGCGCGCCGGGCAGTTCGTGACCGTGCTCGCCCCGATGCTGCACCGGCAGTCCGTCTGGGGCGACAACCCCGAGCGGTTCGACCCCTCCCGCTTCACGCCCGAGGCCGAGGCGGGCCGCTCCGTGCACGCCTTCAAACCGTTCGGCACCGGGGAACGCGCCTGTATCGGACGGCAGTTCGCGCTGCACGAGGCGACCATGCTGCTCGCCATGCTGGTCCACCGCTACCGGCTGCACGACCACGCCGACTACCCGCTCACGGTCAAGGAGACCCTCACCCTCAAGCCCGAGGGATTCACCCTGACCTTGGCCCCGCGCACCCCCGCGGAACGGGTGCACGGGCTGCTGCCGGGGGGCATCGAGACGGCTGATGCCGAGAACACCCCGAGCGCGGACACCCTGCCCGCGCGCGTCCGACCGGGCACCGCCGCCCTCTTCCTGCACGGCAGCAACTACGGCACCTGTCGCGACTTCGCCGCCCAACTCGCCGACGAGGCCGCCGCGATCGGCTGCGAGACCGAAGTCGCCTCGCTGGACGCCTACGCGGACGGCCTGCCCACCGACCGCCCCGTCGTCATCACCGCCGCCTCCTACAACGGCCGCCCCACGGACGACGCCACCGCCTTCGCCGCCTGGCTGGACTCCGCGCACGACCTGGCGGACGTCAGCTACGCCGTCCTCGGCGTCGGCGACCGCAACTGGGCGGCCACCTACCAGCACGTCCCGACCCGCGTCGACGACCGCCTCGCCGAACTCGGCGCCACCCGCCTCACCGCCCGCACGGCCGCCGACGCGTCCGGCGATCTCACCGGCGCGGTGAGGGACTTCACGACCCGACTGCGCACCGCCCTCCTGGCTCGGTACGGCGACCCGGACGCCACCGCCCCGGACACCGGGCCGACGGCTGCCTACGAGGTCCGCACCCTGACCGGCGGCCCGCTTGAAGCCCTCGCCGAGCGGCACGGGCTGGTCCCGATGAAGGTCACCGAGGCGTACGACCTCACGGCACCAGGCCACCCGCGCCGCAAGCGGTTCGTCCGCGTCGCCCTGCCGGAGGGCACGCGGTACCGTACGGCCGACCACCTCACCGTCCTGCCGGCCAACGCCCCGGCCCTCGTCGACCGCGCCGCCGCGGCCCTCGGCGCCGACCCGGACACCGTCCTGGACATCCGGGCCGCTCGCCTCCGCCGCGACGGCATCGCCGTGGACCGGCCTGTGACGGTACGTCAACTTCTCACCCATCATGTCGAGTTGCAGGAGCGCCCGAGCGCCGGCCAACTGGCCCGGCTCGCCGCCGCCAACCCCTGCCCGCCCGAGCGCGCGGCCCTGCTGGCGGCGGCGGCCGACGACCCGCGCACCCTCGTCGAGGTGATCGAGGACAACCCCGCCCTGCGCGGCACCCTGGACTGGCCGCAGCTCCTGGAGATCCTCACCCCGCTGCGTCCGCGCCACTACTCCGTCTCCTCCTCGCCCGCGGCCGACGCCGGGCACGCGGACCTGATGGTCTCCCTGCTGGCGGCCCCCGCCCGCTCGGGCAGGGGCGAGTACCGGGGCACCGGATCCGGGTACCTCGCCACCGTCGAACCCGGCGACACCGTGTACGCCCGCCTCCAGCCCTGCCGAGAGGCCTTCCGTGTCGACGACTCCGCCCCCGTCGTCATGATCGCCGCGGGCACCGGCCTCGCCCCGTTCCGCGGTGCGATCGCCGACCGTGCGGCAGCGCTCGCCTCGGGCGCCGAACTCGCCCCAGCCCTCTGCTACTTCGGCTGCGACGCCCCCGACGCCGACTTCCTGCACGCCGAGGAACTGCGCGCGGCCGAGACCGCCGGAGCCGTCTCGCTGCGCCCCGCCTTCAGCGCCGCACCGCAGGGCGAGGTGAGCTTCGTGCAGCACCGCATCGCCGCCGAGGCCGAGGAGGTCTGGGCCCTGCTCGCCGCGGGCGCCCGGGTGTACGTCTGCGGCGACGGTTCACGGATGGCGCCGGGTGTCCGGGAGGCGTTCCGTACGCTGTACCGGAAGCACACGGCGGACGCCGACGCGACGGCCGCCGGGGAATGGCTCGACGGGCTGATCGCGGACGGGCGCTACGTCGAGGACGTGTACGCGGCGGGCTGACCGAAGCGTCGCGAAGGGGAGAGGCGGGCGCACGGTGGTGGACTCCTGGGCACGGGCTCGGCGCATCCTGGAGGAGGCGGGCCTGCCACCCGGACACCTCGCCCAGCTGCGCCCGCTGACCGGCGGCACCTACAACACGGTCGAGGAACTCGTCCTCGCCGACGGCAGCCGCTATGTGCTGAAGGTGCCGCCCGCCGAGACCGTCCCCGGACTGAGCCACGAGCGTCGACTCCTCGTGGCGGAGGCCGAGTTCTACCGCGGGGCCGCCGAGGCGGACGTGCCGGCGCCCCGGGTCGTGATCCTCGGGCGGGAGGATCTGCTGATGACGGCCGTCCCCGGCGACCCCTGGGACGGACGGCTCACCGACCCTGAACAGAAGGGCCTGCGTACGGAGTTGGGCCGCCAGGTGGCCCGCCTCCACCGTGTGACCGGCCCCGCCTTCGGCTACCCGTCGGGCGCCCTCGGCCCGCTCGCCCCCGACTGGCGGACCGCGTTCACGGGGATGCTCGACGCGGTCCTCGAGGACGCCCGCCGCTACGGTGCCGAACTGCCCCGCCCCGTCGACGAGGTGGCGGACGCGCTCCGCCCCGCGTACGGCGCGCTCGACGAGGTGACCGTCCCGCGTCTCGTCCACTTCGACCTGTGGACCGGCAACATCCTGGTGGAGCGCGCGGACGGCGGCGTCCGGATCGGCGGGCTCATCGACGGCGAGCGCATGTTCTGGGGCGACCCCCTCGCCGACTTCGTCTCCCTCGCACTGCTGGGCGACATCAGGACCGACGAGGCGTTCCTGGCCGGCTACCGGGAGGAAGGCGGCCGCGCCGAGTTCGATGGGGCGGCCCGTCTCCGGTACGCCCTCTACCGGGCCTATCTCCACCTGATCATGCTCGCCGAGACGGTTCCGAGGGAGATGGGCGAGGGGGATCGGCGCTGGCGACGGGAAGCGGTTGCACCGGAACTGCTCGCCGCATTGACCGAGATCGCGGAGCTCTCATAGTTCACATCGTGAATTAAGGGGTCGTGGAAAGTGCTCCCGCAGCGGTATGTTGCAGGTCGGACAGGGTTCGAAGGGGGCCATACATGGCGGGGCGGAACGGGCGCACGGTACGCGATCTGAGGCGGGCCAACCGCACGGCCGTGCTGCAAAGGCTCTACTTCGACGGCCCTCTCAGCCGCTTCGAGCTCGGCCCGGCCACGGGCCTGAGCTCCGGCTCGGTGAGCAACGTCGTCGCCGACCTGGTCGCCGACGGCCTGCTGGAGGAGGCCGGCAGCGTCGACTCCGACGGCGGCCGCCCCCGCACCCTGCTGCGGGTGGCGCCCGGCAGCGGCCACATGATCGGTGTCGACGTCGGCGAGACCCGGGTGCGCATCGAGCTCTTCGACCTGACCCTCACCGAACTCGCCCGCGCCGAACGTCCGTTGACGCGGCAGGGCTACGACGTCGGGGTCATCGTCGGCCACATCCGTGACGGCGTCGCCGAGGTGCTCGACACCGCCGGCATCGCCCCCGACCACCTCCTCGGCGTCGGCATCGGCGTCCCCGGCATCGTCGAGCACTCCCCGGACCGGGGCGCCGTCGTCCACGGGCAGACGATCGGCTGGGACGCGGTCCCGCTGGAGGAACTGCTCCGCTCCACCTCCCGACTGCCCGACACCGTCCGGTACTTCATCGACAACGGCGCCAAGACGCTGGGCCAGGCCGAGATGTGGTTCGGCGGCGGGCGCGGCGCGCACAACGCGGTCGTCGTCCTCTTCGGGTCCGGCGTCGGCGCCTGTCTCGTCACGCCCGAGGTGGAGAACGGGCGGGCGGTCGAATGGGGTCATCTGACGGTACGGGTCAAGGGGCGCCGCTGTCGGTGCGGTGCGCTGGGCTGTCTGGAGGCCTACGCGGGCGCCGAGTCGCTGCTCGACCGCTGGCGCGAGGAGGGCGGACGGCCGCCCGAGGGTGCCGACGAGGAGACCGCGCTGACCGCGATGCTGGCCGCCGCGTACCCGGCCGAGGGCGATGCGCCCGACCCCGTGGCACTGGCCGTGCTGGAGGAGACCGCCGAGTACCTGGGCGCCGGCCTCTCCGACCTCATCAACCTCTTCCAGCCCGAGCGCATCCTCATCGGCGGCTGGGCGGGCCTCCAGCTGGGCACCCGCTTCCTGCCCGCCGTACGCCGCCACGCCTCCTCCTACGCCCTGCGCCACCCGGCCGAGAAGGTCACCATCGACCTCGGCCGGCTCGGCCCCGACGCGGTCACCGTCGGCGCCGCGATCCTGCCGCTGGCCGACTTCTTCGCCCGTGGCGGCCGCCGCCCCGAGCCCGCGCCCGAGGGACCGCACCCGGCCTGGCGCACCGCGCTGGAGGAGCGGGCTCCGCACTGAGGTTTCGCCGGTGAGGGCGGAGGTACTCGCGAGTCGCCCGGACCACGCGAAGGGAGGGCACCATGGCCGACTACCACGGCAAGGCCCCCGGCGACGAACCCGTACCGCGGGACATGCCGGACCAGCAGGCAGGCGAGGGCGAGGACCCCTGGGACGCCGATCCCGAGGCGGCGGACAAGGAAGAACCCGACGCCGACGTCCCCGACACCGACGAGGCGGGCAGCGGCCGCCAGGGCGCACCGCGCCAGGCCGGCGTCCACTCCGAGCACCCGGTACCGGAGGAGCCCACCGCCTGACCCCGCCGTGCGCCGCCTTCTCGACCGCCCGCACACACGCCTGTGCCGTCCCCGGGGACGGCACAGGCGTCGGCGTCAGCCCACCTTCCGCCCCCGCGGCGGTTCCGTGCTCGCTCCCGCGCCCTGCCGGAAACCCTTGAGGAACTCCTCCAGCACCTCGTTCGCCGTGTGCTCGGGGTTCCAGCGCAGTTCCGTACGGGCGTGGGTGCAGTCCATGAGCGGGAGGCGCAGGGCCGCGTCGAAGAGGTGCGGGGAGGTCGGGAGGAGATGGAGTCCCCAGGCGGCGGCGAGCGCCGAGCGGGCCGCGATGCGGGGCAGCCGGACCCGCCGGTCGACGCCGAGCATCTCGCCGAGCAGCTCGGCGTCGACCGGCGGCTCGGCCGCCAGGTTGAAGGCGCCGTGCAGATCGGAGTGGACCGCGAGGCGGTACGCCTTGGCCGCGTCGTCCGTGTGCAGGGCCTGGACCCGCAGCCCGGGGATGTCGGGCAGGAACGGCAGCAGCTCCGGACGGGCCAGCGGGCCCGGCAGGAAGCGGCCGCCGAAGATACGGCGCTGCTCGCTCGCCGACTCCCGCTTGAGCAGGAACGCCGGCCGCATCCGCACCACCCGCACCTCGGCGTGATCACGCTCGAAGGTGTCCAGGGCCCGCTCCAGATACGCCTTCTCCCGGCAGTACGCGGCATCCGGCCAGCCGTGCGTGGGCCACGACTCGTCCACGGCCTCGTCCTTCGGCCCCGGCGAGTACGCGCCGACCGACGAAGCGTGCACCAGCGCGGGCACTCCGGCGGCGGCCACCGCGTCGAAGACCCGGATGGAGCCCAACACGTTCGTCCGCCAGGTCGCCGCCGGGTCGTGCGTCGGCCGGAACGCCCAGGCCAGATGCACCACCGCGTCCGCGCCCGCGAACTCCTTCTCCAGATCCGCCTGTTGTGACGACAGGTCCACCGCCGACCAGTCCGTCTTCGGCGGCGACCAGTCAGGGATCCGCCGCGCCAGCCCCAGCACGGAGTCGACCTCCGGATCCTCCGACAGCAGACGCACCACACTCGTGCCGACGTTTCCGGTGGCGCCCGTGACAACGATCCTGCTCACGTCCGGCTCCTCTCGGGCATGCCCCACGACGGGGCGGACCGAGTACCCGGGCGGCGAGGATGCAACTCCGTCTTGCGCTCCCAGCATGGTTCATACGGTTGACGTATGAGGCCGGGTAGGGTTGGCGGGGTGGGACTGTCCTTGGGAGAACGTGTGAGGTCTTCGGTCGCCGCGCTGATGCACGCGACGGGTGAGTCGCAGGCGGAGGTCGCCGTCGCACTCGGGGTGAGCCAGGCGCAGGTGAGCCGCCGTCAGTCCGGCAGCGCCGCCTGGAGCCTGGCCGACTGCGACGCGCTCGCCGCGCACTTCGGCATCGACGTGCTCGATCTGCTCGCCGGACCGACCCGGGCCTGCGAGACGCTGCCCGTGCGGCGGCGCCGGACCGCAGGACCGACGGCGGTGACCCGATGACGGACTTCGAGGCGATCGACGCACTCCTGGCGGGCGCCCGCCAGGAGGTGCCGCTGCCACCGGCCGATGTGCGGCGCGAGCTGCGGGAGAGCCTCAACCTCTCCCGTTCCCAGGTGGCCCAGGCGCTCGGCGTCAGTCCCTCCACCGTCGGTGGCTGGGAAGCGGGGCGGGACCCGGGCGGGGCCGTGCGCGAGAAGTACGCGTACTTCCTGGAGGGGGCGCAGGCCAAACTGGCGGCGCGGACGGAGGAGGCGGCTGCCGAACCCGTCGTAGAGCCGGAGACCGACGCCGACGCGCACTCGGACGGGACCGGCGACACGGGTGAGTCGGACGAGGTCGAGGCACTCTCGTCCCCGCAGCCCTGCGTCCTGTGCGGGATGCCCGCCCGGCACCAGGTCGCGGGCTTCCCCCAGCATCTGGACCCCGCCGACTGCGGTACGCCGGCGCCCGTGGAGCCGGATCCGGTGGCGTCCCCGGTCGCTCCGCCCGGGCGCGAGGAGCCTGCCTCGACCGAGGCCCGCAAGCCGGCCCCCGCGCGGCGCGAGCGCGCCGCCGAGCCGGTTCGTGTCGTCCCCGTCGGACGCCGTATGCAGACCGCCTCGCAGGACCCGGACCCGATCGGTGCCGCGGTGGCCGCCGCCCTGGAGAAGCACAGCGGTGATCTGGAGGCGGCGACCGCGGCCCTGGTGAAGCGGGCCATCCCGGACGCCATGGCACTGCTGGACGAGACCCGCAAGGGCGGGCGTTACGACGTCGTGGCGCACCCCTGGATCCCGGAGATCCTGCGCAAGCAGTCCGCCCGTGGCGCGGACCGGATCTGGGAGGCCCGCCCCAAGTGGGCGCGGACCGAACTCCCCTCCGGTGCCCACGAGGTGACCGCCCTCGACATCAACGGCGCCTACCTGTCGGCGCTCAAGACCCATCTGCCGATCGGTCAGTTGGAGCACTCCACCGGCTTCGACCACGACCGTCGGCGGGCCGGCGTCCATCTGATCACCCCCTCCGAGTGGGACCACGACGCCCACCTGCCCAACCCGATCGGCAACCGCGACGAGCCAGGACCGCTCTGGGTCACCGAGCCGACCCTGCGCCTGCTGCTGCGCCTGTCGGGTCCGAAGTACGGGCTGTGCGAACCGCCGGAGATCCACGAGTCGTTCACCTCGGGCGCGACCGAGAGCCTCCTGGAGAAGTTCCGCGTCGCGCTGAAGGACGCCCGGGACCGGGCGATCACCGAGGACGACGACGTGACGCTGGAGTACGTGAAGGCGATGTACTCCAAGTTCGTCTCCACCATGGGTGAGTCGAACTACAACCGGGAGCTCTACCGCCCCGACTGGATGCACCTCATCCGCTCCCAGGCCTTCGCCAACCTCTGGATGAAGGCCTACAAGGCGCACGAGGAGGGCCTCATGGTCGTCCGCGCCATGGGCACCGACGAGTTGCACGTCATCGGCGACTGGCGACGGGTCTTCCCGGAGGGCCGCGGGGTCTCCGACGTGAAGGTCAAGGAGACGTACACCGTCGGCGAGGACGTCGACCCCGCGGCAGCGGGGGACGGGGACGGGGACGGGGACGACTGACGGTGAGCACCGTGATCGACTTCTTCGCGGCGCCGGACGACACGTCGGCCGCCACGGCGCTGCGGGCCCGGCCGGGGCCCGCCCACGAGTCGCTCTCCCTCGGCAACTTCGACGTCGAGGAGGCCGTGGTCGAGTGGGAATGCCTCCTCGTCGGCGGTACGTTCGCGGACCTCGTGGAGGCCGGGGAACCCCGTACCGTCGCCGACCGGGACGAGGACGAGTGCCTCGTGTTCGCGCTCTCGCCCCGGCTGTGCGCCGCACTCGCCGCGGCCGGCGAGTCCCGGCTCCGTGACGTCGCCGTCTCGTGGGTGGACCTGCGGGTGCGGGACGGCGAGGTCTTCGACCCGGAGATCGCCCACGGGATCGTGGGCGGTCTGGCGGCTCTCGCCGGCAGCGCGGGACGGCGCGGGCAGGGCGTCTACTGCCGGGTCGGGTAGCGCTCGGGTCAGGCGCGGAACGCGTTCACGCCGGTCAGCTCCGCCGACAGCTCCCACAGCCGGGCGGCCTGCTCCGCGTCGATCGCCCAGGCCCTGACCCCGCTGCTCTGGTCGCCGTCGACAGCGGGCTCGGCGATGTCGCAGTCCTCCAGATAGACGCCGCCGAGGCTGTCGAGCTGCGGCGAGGTCGCCGCCCACACCTGGGTGGCCGCGCCCTGCTCCGGGGTCTTGAAGCCCTCGGGGTTGAGGAACGCCCCGTCCTCGTCGATCCAGCCGCGCTCGACCATCTCGGCCCTGGGGATGTGCCGTTGCAGCGGGGTGAAGATGCCGCCGGGGTGCAGCGAGAAGGCGCGGACACCGGATTCACGGCCGAGCCGGTCCAGGTGGACGGCGAACAGGACGTTCGCGGTCTTGGCCTGTCCGTAGGCCTGCCACTTGTCGTAGTCCCGCGTCCACTGGACGTCGTCCCAGCGCATGCCCGAGAAGTGGTGGGCGCGGGACGAGACGGAGACGACCCGGGCGCCGGGGGCGATCGCCGGCCACAGGCGGTTGACCAGCGCGAAGTGACCGAGGTGGTTGGTGGCGAACTGCGCCTCCCAGCCGGGGCCGACCCGGGTCTCAGGGCAGGCCATGATCCCGGCGTTGTCGATCATGAAGTCGATACGGCGGTCCGAGGCGAGGAACCGCTCGGCGAAGGCGCGCACGCTGTCCAGGTCTCCGAGGTCCAGCTCCTCCACCTCGACGCCGTCGACACCCGCCAAGGCTTCCCGGGCGACCGCGGGACGGCGGGCCGGTACGACGACCCGGGCGCCCGCCCTGGTGAGCGCACGCGTGGTCTCCAGGCCGAGTCCCGAGTAGCCGCCGGTGACGACCGCGAGCTTGCCGGTGAGGTCGAGGCCGGCGAGAACGTCGTCGGCGGTGCTGCGGGCGTCGAAGCCCGATCCGATCTTGTGCTGTGCAGTGCTCATGCCGGGAACGCTACGAATTGGAGTGCTCTCGAAGTCAAGCGGAACCTGCCGAGGAGGGTCCAGGACAAGAGAAAGCCCCGACCGGACGGGGGATCACGGTCGGGGCGGTCCTGATGTGGGCGCGGATGGCGGTCGCCTCTCGGCGAAAGGCTCCACAGGGCTTCAGCCGAACGATCGTCCCTGCGGGCAAAAGGTGAGGCCCGGGGACACTGTCCCATCCGCACCCACGTGTGGTTCAACGGGCAACCACCATGGCGTGTTCCCCGGCCTGTCGCGTTATGGCGTGATCTGTGTCACCGCTCGGACGGCAGCCGGGCGAACGGACTGTCCGCGAGGGACGCGAGCAGCTGTGCGGGGTCGTCGTAGATCGCCTCCGCGCCCGCCTCCACCAGGACCGCGCGCGGGATGCCGCCGCACAGCACGCCCACGCAGCACACCCCGGCCCGGCTGCCCGCCTTCATGTCCCACACGGTGTCGCCGACGAACAGCGCACGTTCGGGCGGCACGCCCGCCAGTTCCAGGGCATGTTCGACGGGCTCCGGCGCGGGCTTGCCCTCGGTGACGTCGTCGGCGCTCGCCGTGGCGGTGACGGCGTCGTCGGCGCCGATGGCGCGGCGCAGCGCGGACAGTTCCGCACCGCCCGCCGAGGTCGCCAGCACCACCGCCCAGCCCTCGTGGTCGAGGCGCCGCAGCAGCCGCCCCGCGTCGCGCAGCGCGGGCAGCCGGTCGAAGTACTGGCCGTAGAGGGCCTTGTGGGCGGAGCTCAGTGCGTCCGCCTCCCGCGCGGCCCGGTTCTCGCCGATCAGACGGGCGACGAGGTCCTCGGAGCCGAGGCCCACCGCCCGGTGGATGGCGTGCATGGGCACGTCGTGACCCGCTTGGCGGAACGCCTCCCACCAGGTCGCCACATGGAGATGGTTGGTGTCGACCAGGGTTCCGTCGACGTCGAACACCGCCGCGCGTTCCATAGCCCGTCCTCCTCACACCGCACCGCACACCGCGGCGCACGAGTACCACGTCAGGGGCCGCTCACTCCGGCTGGCACCCGGCGTTCCCGGGTCCAGGCCAACAGCTCCTCCAGGGACCAGGCGGTGACCACACGCCCGTCGGGCACCCCGCACTCCTCGGCCCGGGCGCAGCCGAGGATCTGCCAGTCGAGCTGGCCGGGCGCGTGCGCGTCGGTGTCGACGGAGAACAGCACGCCCGCCGCCACGGCCTGCCGCAGCAGCCGCCGGGGCGGGTCGAGCCGTTCGGGCCGGCTGTTGATCTCCACGGCGGTGCCCGACTCGGCGCACGCGGCGAACACCTCGTCGGCGTCGAACTCCGACTCGGGCCGGCCTTTGCCGGTGACCAGCCGTCCGGTGCAGTGACCGAGGACGTCCGCGTGCGGATTGCGTACGGCGGCCACCATGCGGCGGGTCATCGAGCGGGCGTCCATGCGCAGCTTGGAGTGCACGGAGACGACCACGACGTCGAGCCGCTGGAGAAGCTCCTCGTCCTGGTCGAGCGAACCGTCGTCGAGGATGTCGCACTCGATGCCGGTGAGCAGCCGGAAGGGCGCCCAGGTGGCGTTCAGTTCCGCCACCACGTCCAGCTGCTCGCGCAGCCGTTCGGGGGACAGGCCGCGGGCCACGGTCAGTCGCGGGGAGTGGTCGGTCAGTACCGCCCACTCGTGCCCGAGCTCCGCCGCCGTCCGGCCCATCTCCTCGATGGGGCTGCCGCCGTCCGACCAGTCGGAGTGCAGATGGCAGTCGCCCCGGAGCAGCGCCCGCAGCCGCTGCCCGCCCCGCACGGCCGGCCCGGCGGGCGTCTCACCCTCCAGCTCCTCCAGATAGTCCGGCACCTCTCCGGCGAGCGCCTCGCGCACCACGTTCGCCGTCTTCGGCCCGACCCCTTTGAGCGACTCCAGCGTCCCGGCCTCCGTCCGCCCGCGCACCTCCCCCTCGGGCAGTGCCGCCAGCACCCGGGCAGCCGTACGGAAGGCGCGCACGCGGTACGTCGGCGCCAGGGACCGCTCCAGCAGGAAGGCGATCCGGTCCAGTGCCTCGACGGGGTCCATCGCCACCTCCTCCTCCAGGGTTCCCCAGCGGTACGGGGCTCGCACGGCGGACGCAGGGATGCCTTTGCCCTCTCATGTCCCTCTTGCGCAATGCGCTCTACGCTCTATTTCATGACCGAAATCGCGAGCCCGTACATCTCGAATCCGCGAATCCTGGTGCTCGGGGTGCAGCCCGGTACACCGCCGTTCCGGATCGTGGAGATCGACGGAGAGGTGGTCGGTGAGGCGAAAGCCGTCACCGACGTCCTGGAGGCCGCCGCCGCGTGGGGCATCACGGTCCACGACCTCGACGACCCGGACGTGGTGCGCTGGGTGGGCGGAGACAAGTTCACCTGGACCCGGCGGCACTAGGACCCGGCCCGGCGAGGGCGTGCGGGACGTTTCGGTATTCGCCGAAGCGTTCGGTTCCTAAGCTCCCCTCATGGAAGATCTCGGAGAGCTGCTCGCCGTCCTCGCCGCGGGCCTGGGTGCCGGTGCCGTCAACGCGGCCGTCGGGTCCGGGACGCTGATCAGCTTTCCGGTGCTGCTCGCGGCCGGCCTGTCGCCGGTCACGGCCGTGGTCTCCAACGCGCTCGGCCTGATCCCCGGTTCGATCAGCGCGGCCATCGGGTACCGGCGGGAACTGGCGGGCCAGCGCCGACGCATCCTCAAGTGGAGCGCCGGTGCCCTGGTGGGCGGTCTGACGGGTGCCACGCTGCTGCTCGCCCTGCCGGCCTCGGCGTTCGAGCGGATCGTGCCGGTCCTGGTGGGCCTCGCGCTGGTGCTGGTCGTCCTCCAGCCGCTGATCGGCCGGCGACTGCGTGACCGCCGTACCCGCGAGGGCCGCACGGCGCCCGCCGACGGCGGCCCGCCGCTGATCGTCGGACTGACGCTGGCCAGCGTCTACGGCGGCTACTTCTCCGCCGCCCAGGGGATCATCTACGTCTCCCTGATGGGACTGCGCCTCGACGACGGCCTCCAGCGCCTCAACGCCGTCAAGAACGTCCTCGTCGCCGTCGTCAACACCGTCGCCGCGCTCTTTTTCCTCGTCGTCGCCGACTTCGACTGGACGGCCGTCGCGCTGCTCGCGGTCGGCTCCGCCGTGGGCGGGCAGGCCGGAGCGGCGGCCGGCCGCCGTCTCCACCCGGCGGTCCTGCGCGGACTGATCGTGGTGGTGGGTACGGCGGCCATCGTGCAGTTGTCCGTCCGCTGACGTCAGCGGTGCACCGCCCGGCTCAGCCGCCGCCCCAGCAGGACGTAGCCGATCAGCGCTCCGGTGGTGTTGAGGATGACGTCGTCGATGTCGAAGGCCCGTCCGGTGATCATCGCACCCTGGGCGAACTCCACCATCAGCATCACGACGGCCGTCAGCAGCAGCACGCGCAGGACGCCACGGGTTCGCGGGGCGAGCACAGGGACCAGTACGCCGAAGGGGATGCCGAGCAACAGGTTGCCGCCGATCTGCTTGCCGGCGTCCCGCAGTTCCGGCTGATCGAGATAGGCCCGCAGGGAACGGCCCGGGTGCAGATTGGTGTGGGTGAGCGCCTCCGAGGCGGGCGAGGGCTCCAGCGTGAGCCGGGCCAGCACGACGGCGAACGCGACCATGAACGCGAACGCGGCCACCATCGCCACGAAGCGGCGGACGATGGCGAGGACGCTGCGTTTCTCCTTCGGGGCGCTGCCCTCCTTCGGTGCCTTCTTCTTCGGATCGGTCCCGGGCTTGGTGGTCTCCGTCTTGGCGGTCCCGGTCCCGGTCTTGGCGGTCCCGGTCTTGCCGGTACGCAGGCGGAACGCGGAACGCGGACGTAAGGCTGTACGGGCCATGTGGTCCTCCAGTCTTCAACTTCCCTGCGTCGTAAGGCGATTACCCGCGATCGAGCCGACAATGCGGCCGCGCCCCCGGCGGGTCGGGAGCACCCGCAGTTTCCCTTCGTGCGGGAGGGGCACTCCGGGACCGGACCCGCCCCCGCCACCGGCCCGTTGTGTCGCCGGGGCGTGGCCCGGGACCTGTCCACCGCCCTGGCCTGCCCGGCCCTCCTGCTGCTCGCGCAGCGCTACGACCGTCCGTCCTGCGTCGATCTCGCCCTGCTCGGCCCGGTCGGCACTCTCGTCTTCGCCCGGCTGCTCGCCGACGAACTGGCCGGGGACCCGCCGCGGGCCTGGGGCCTCACCTGGTCGGTGGCCGGCTTCGGCGCCGCGGTCGTCCTGGCGCTCTGCGTGGCCGAAGGACCGAGCCGGGCCATGGCGAGGCTCCTGGCCACCGGCGCGCTGTCCGGCGGATTCCGCGGGGTGCGCCGTGGCTCACGCCGTCATCGATGCCGTGCCGGCCTGTGGCCTGCTGCTCGTCGCCGCGACCGCCACCACGGCCGTGGTGTCCGCGACGCCGTGCGCCAGGCCCTCGTCCTGTCCGTCCTCGGCGTGGTGCCGGCCGTGCTGTTCCCCCTGCTCCAGGCACCCGATGCCGGACTCTCACAATGCGTCGTCACGAGCGCGGTGACGGCCGGTGCGGCGCTGCGGGTCGCCGCGCGCGTGTTCCTCGGACTCGGCCCGAAGCCGGACAACGACGGCGCATACGAGACGACCGGGGCCGGGGAGCGGCCCGGGACCGGGCAGCGACTGCGCCGGGTTCCGGACACCACGACGGTGGCCCCGGCAGTGCTGCTCGCCGGGGCGCTCGCCGTCGGGGTGGCACCCGGCTTCGCCGACGTGGTGGCCCACGCCGTGAACGAAGCCGGGTCCGGGGGTGTCGTCGTCGCCTCCGTGCACCGGACGCCGGTCGGAGTGCCGCTCGGACTCGCCTCGACGGCGCTGGCCGCGGCCCTCGCCGCCGTGGCGGTCACCCGACCGAAGCCGCTCGCCGCACCGGGCTGGGCGCAGTCGCTGCGGCGCCTGCGGTCCGGGCACATCGGGGACTACGTGGCCTGGTTGCTCGTGGGCGCCGGACTGTTCGGCGCCCTGGCCCTGCCGGGGATCATGACCTCCTGATCAGGTCGTGAGGGAGACGATCAGGTCCCGAACGACACACGCACCTCCTTGAAGCCGAGGGAGCTCAGCAGGCCTTCGAGCATGTCGGTGGTGTTGGTCTCGGCGCGTTCGGTCAGCCCGCTGTCCTTCGCCGCGTCACCGATGTGCTTCGTCGCCAGCTTCTGCACGGCCTGTTCGCCGTTCGGGTTGTCCGAGAACAGGTCGCCCAGCCGGTCCAGGAGACCCCGTTGCTTGGACACCGCGTAGGAGCGGTCGGTGTCCAGGGCGGGCTTGCCCAGTTGCGCGTGCGGCAGGTTCAGCGTGGCCGTCGTGCGGTCCTCGTTGACCGTCACGTCGTCCTTGGCCACCTTGCCGAGGTCGACATACGCGTCGACGGTGCCCGCCCCGACGTACAGGGTGCGGGTGCCGCGGATCGCGTCGGGCAGGTACTTGGCGTCCTTCTCCAGGTCCACGACCACCTGGAAGTTGCCGGAGGCGGCGTCGTAGCGGCTGAGGTCCTGGATGGACTCCAGGAGTGCGGGACCCGAACGGTCATGGGTCTCGGTGCCGAACAGGTCCTTGAGGCCCGGGAGCACGCTCAGCCGGATGCCGGCGAAGAACACGATGAGCACCAGTACGACGGCGCTCACCAACTTCGCCCAGCCGGGCATGCGCTTGGACATGCGCCTGATGGGAGTCGTCATGCGACGGCCCTCCTTCCTACTGTTCGAATTCCCTCCAAAACCCTTGTCAGACCGAAGCGTTGGCCGATTGCCACCGCTGACGGAGGCACGGACGGCGCACTAGCGTGGTAATCCTTCCGAACCGGCGCTTCTGGAGACCCGGATGAGTCCAGACAGCACATCCCGGCCCCTCTGTCCCATGCACCGCATCAGCCTCCCCGAGCACGGGCCACCCCGCCTCGGCACCCTCGCGACCGGCACCCCGGTGTGGCTCGTGACCCGGTACGCCGAGGTACGTCAGGTGCTCATGGACCCGCGGTTCGACCGGAGCTCCCTGCACGCCCCGAACGCCCCGCCCCTGCTCGTCGTCCCCAACCTGCTGGACGACCCCAACGGTCTGCTCAACCAGGACGGCCCGGCCCACCAGCTGCTCCGCGGCACCGTGCAGCGGGCGTTCACCCCGCGGGCCATCGCCCGCTGGCGGCCCTGGGTGGGCTCGGTGGTCGCCTCGCTCCTCGACGAGTTCGCCGCACAGCCACAACCGGCCGACATCATCGAGGGGTTCACCCGGCCGCTGCCGGTGTCGGTGATCTGCCGGCTGATGGGCCTGGACCACGTGGACCGCGAACGGATCCGGCACTGGGCCGACCACGCCCTGTCCGGCGGCGCGCACCAGGTGGGTGAAGTCGTCGAGGCGATGACGGAGTTCGGCACGTTCGCCGCCGGGCTGATCGCCGAGCGGCGCAAGGAACCGGGCGACGACCTGGTCAGCGGTCTCGTGGCGGCCGGCGACGAACTGGGGATCGAGGAACGGCGGTTGATCACCCTGGTCTGCGGGCTGGTCGTGGCCGGACACGAGACCACCATGACCTCGCTCGGCAACGCCGTGGTCTACCTCCTCACCGACGGACGGGACGGCTGGCCGCTGCTCGCCCACGACGAGGCGTCCGCGGCGGTCGCGGCCGAACAACTGCTGCGCACCGTCCCGCTCAGCGAGGGAAAGGTGCTGCCGGGCCTGATCCGGCGCGCGGTCGAGGACGTCGAGGTCGGCGGGGTGCTGATCCCCGCGGGCGCTGTGGTCGCCCTCCAGACCAACGCCGCGAGCCGCGACCCCGACGTCTTCCCGCCGGGGCCGCCCGATCTCTCCGCACCCCTGGCCTCGCCGAGCATCACCTTCGGGGCCGGACCCCACCACTGCCTCGGCGCCTGGCTCGCCCGTCTGGAACTCGAACTCGCCCTGCACCAGCTGGCCGCGCGCTTCCCGGGGCTACGGGCCGAGTTCACACCGGAGACGATCGAATGGCGGGTGGGGCAGATGACGCGCAGCCCGCGGCGGTTGCTGGTGGCATGGTGATCCACGGCAGGGTTGAACGCGTTCAAATAATTCACGCGAGGAGGGAATCGTGGGGGCGGGCTTCCTCATTGTCCCGTTGTGGATCTATCTGATGATCGCCGTTGCCGTTCTGCGCCCTGGTCGGTTCGAGGTCGTCCTCGAAGGCCGGCCGGCTGATGGCGGTCGCGTTGGTCCTCCTGCCCCTGTCCCTGGTGATCGGCCTCATCCCGGCTTGAGTTCGCGGTCGCCCGAGGGTTTGGACCACCACACGCCCTCCCCGTGCGTCAGCCCCGGCAGCCGCAGCTCGGCCTCGCGCACCCGCCGGGCCGCGATTTCGCCCGTGATCACCCATGCCGTGCCGCCGCCCGTCGTACCGGTGAACTCGGCGCCGAGCGCGGCGAGATGGGCGGTGACCGGGGCGAGCGCGTCCAGCGGGACCTCCGTCTCGAACGCGTGGTACGGCTCGTACAGCCGGGTCCGTGCCCGCTCCAGGGCCTGGCGCAGCACGTACGGGGTGAGTCCGCGGAAGTCCGCGGCGGTGCTCAGCGGTGCGACGAAGCCGGACCGGACGAGGGTCACCCGGTAGTCCGTCACGGCTGCCCCGAAGAGCCCGGTCCGCATGCTCGTGCGGACCGCCTCCTCGATGGCCGAGTGGAACGCCCGGGGGAGTGCGCCGAGTTCCGTCTCGTACGCGAACACCCCGCCGGAACCACGCGGTCCCGGCTCCACCCGCAGCCCGATCGTCGCCCAGTAGCGGGTGCCGTCGTGCCATGGCCGCTCCTCGCCGGCCTCGCCGACCCCGCGCGGCCGCTCCAGGAGCCGGACCCGTCCGGGTGCGAAGACTGCCTCGACACCGAAGTCCTGGGCGAGGGTCGCGGCGATGACCTCCATCTGGACCTCGCCGTACAGCAGGAGCGCGGTGGAGCCGGCGTCCGTCGGGCGGGCGTGGATCAGCGGGTCCTGGTCGGCGAGGGTGAGGAGCGCGGAGCGCAGTCGGCCGGCCTGCTCGGGGCGCCGGGCGCTGACCTCGGTCTGCAGGGTCGGGGGTGCGAACTGCGGCGCGCGGTCGGTGAGTTCGCCGAGCCGGTCGCCGACCCGGATGCCCGCGAGACCCGTGAGGGCCGCGATGTTCCCGGCGGTGAGGGGGCCGCTGCCGCCGCCGATCACGTCGAGGTGCGTCACCCGGCCGGACACCTCGCGGGTCCGGCCGTCGGCGTCGCGCCGCCGGAACGTCAGCCGTTGACGCTCCGTCACCTCACCGTCGTGGAGACGGAGATACGCCGTGCGCTCGCCGCCGGGTCCCGGCCGGACGGCGAACACCGTGCCGCGAGGGGTGGTGACCCCGGTCGTCGGGGCGGGCGGGATCAGTCGGACCACGCTCTCGACCAGGTCGGACACACCCTGGCCGCCGAGGGCGGACCCGAAGAGGACGGGGTGGAAGGAGCCGTCGGCCGTGTGGGCGGCGAGGGCCTTGTGCAGGTCGTCCGGTGTGGGCGCGGGGCCGTCCACGACGGCCGCGAGGAGGTCCGGGTCGATGTCCGCGAGGGATTCGGCCAGTTCGTCGCCGTAGAACAGGGGTGTGACGCGGGCGTCCGGCGTGCCGATGCCCTGGACCGTGCCGATCGGTGCGACGTGTGGTGTCAGTCGGCGGCGGATGTCGTCGAGCAGGCCCTCCGCGCGAGCCCCCGCCCGGTCGACCTTGTTGACGAAGACGAGCGTGGGCAGCCGCAGCCGGCGCAGGGTGCGCATCAGGACGCGGGTCTGCGCCTGGACGCCCTCCACGGCGGACAGCACCAGGACCGCCCCGTCCAGGACCTCCAGGGCGCGCTCGACCTCGGCGATGAAGTCCGAGTGCCCGGGGGTGTCGATGAGGTTGATCTGTGTGTCGCCGACGGTGAACGCGGCGACCGCGGAGCGGATGGTGATCCCACGCTGCCGCTCGATGGCGCCGTCGTCCGTTCGGGTGTCACCGGTGTCGACGCTGCCGAGCCGGTCGATCGTGCCGTGGTCGAACAGCAGCCGCTCGGTGAGGCTGGTCTTACCGGCGTCGACGTGGGCCAGAATTCCGATGTTCAGGGTGTGCATACGGGGTCGCGTCCTCGAGAACCGTGGGCCTGTGGAAGGGCTGGTGGATTCCGAGGAGTCGGCGCATGCGGGTGGTCCTGACGTGAGGGAACACGGACGTCGCCATCATGGCCTGAGCCGGGTGCGGGGCCGCAACCGAATTTCCCGGTCAGTAGCATGGCTCCGGCAGCCTGGAATGATCATGCTAGGAGTGGATCGTGCGAGACATCGCCGTGTTCAGCGGTAGTGCCCACCCCGAGCTGGCGGCGGAGGTCTGCGCACACCTGGGGGTGCCCCTGAGCCCCACCCGGGTCAGCCGGTTCGCCAACGACTGTCTGGAGGTGCAGCTCCAGGCCAACTGCCGGGAGCGGGACGTCTTCCTCGTCCAGCCGCTGGTCAAGCCGGTCCAGGAGAACCTCGTCGAGCTGCTGCTGATGTGCGACGCCGCCCGCGGGGCCTCGGCCCGCCGGATCACCGTCGTCATGCCGCACTACTCCTACGCCCGCTCCGACAAGAAGGACGAGCCCCGTATCTCGCTGGGCGGGCGGCTCGTCGCCGACCTGTTGGTGTCGGCCGGCGCGAGCCGTGTCCTCGCCATGACGCTGCACTCGCCCCAGGTGCACGGGTTCTTCTCGGTCCCGGTCGACCATCTGCACGCGCTGCGTGAACTGGCCGCGCACTTCCAGCAGTACGACCTCTCCCGCACCACCGTGGTCTCCCCGGACCTGGGCAACGTCAAGGAGGCGGCCGCGTTCGCCCGGCTGATCGGCGCGCAGGTGGCGGCCGGGGCCAAGCAGCGGTTCGCGGACGACCGGGTCAGCATCAACTCCGTCATCGGCGAGGTCGCCGACCGGGACGTCATCGTGCTGGACGACGAGATCGCCAAGGGCAGCACCGTCCTGGAACTCCTGGACCGGCTGCGGGAGTTGAAGCCGCGCTCGATCCGGGTCGCCTGTACGCACGGTCTGTTCGCGGCGGGCGCGCTCAAGCGGATCGGCGAGCAGCCCGACGTCCTGGAGATCGTCTGCACCAACACCGTGCCGGTGCCCGAGGAGGAGCGCACGGAGAAGCTGCGGATCCTGTCCATCGCTCCCGCGCTCGCCGAGGCCGTGCGTCGTATTCACAACGGGGAGTCCGTCAGTGCCCTGTTCGACGCGCCGCGGAGCGAATAGACATGGAGGGGTAGCCGGGTGACGCCCGGCATCACTCAGGTGACCTGGAGGCCCCAGTGGCGAAGGCGAAGTTCGAGCGGACCAAGCCGCATGTGAACATCGGCACCATCGGGCACATCGACCACGGCAAGACCACGCTCACCGCGGCCATCACGAAGGTGCTGCACGACAGGTATCCCGACCTGAACCCGTTCACGCCCTTCGACCAGATCGACAAGGCACCCGAGGAGCGGCAGCGCGGCATCACCATCTCGATCGCCCATGTCGAGTACCAGACCGAGCACCGGCACTACGCGCACGTCGACTGCCCGGGCCACGCCGACTACATCAAGAACATGATCACCGGCGCGGCCCAGATGGACGGTGCGATCCTGGTCGTCGCGGCCACCGACGGGCCGATGCCGCAGACCAAGGAGCACGTCCTGCTCGCCCGGCAGGTCGGCGTGCCGTACATCGTCGTCGCCCTCAACAAGACGGACATGGTGGACGACGAGGAGATCCTCGAGCTCGTCGAGCTGGAGGTGCGCGAGCTGCTCACCGAGTACGAGTTCCCCGGCGACGACGTGCCCGTGATCCAGGTGTCCGCGCTCAAGGCGCTGGAGGGCGACGAGCGGTGGGCCCGGTCGGTGCTCGATCTGCTGGACGCGGTCGACACGGCGGTCCCCGAGCCGCAGCGCGACGTGGACAAGCCGTTCCTGATGCCGATCGAGGACGTCTTCACGATCACCGGGCGCGGCACGGTCGTCACCGGCCGGATCGAGCGAGGGGTTCTGCACGTCAACAAGGAGGTCGAGATCATCGGCATCCACGAGGAGAAGACGAGGACCACCGTCACCGGCATCGAGATGTTCCGCAAGCTTCTCGACGAGGGCCGGGCGGGGGAGAACGTGGGGCTGCTGCTGCGCGGCATCAAACGGGAGGACGTCGAGCGCGGACAGGTCGTGATCCAGCCGGGCACGGTCACCCCGCACAAGGAGTTCGAGGCACGTGCGTACGTCCTGTCCAAGGACGAGGGCGGCCGGCACACACCGTTCTTCGACAACTACCGCCCGCAGTTCTACTTCCGCACGACGGACGTCACCGGTGTGGTGACCCTGCCCAAGGGCACCGAGATGGTCATGCCGGGCGACAACACGACGATGCTCGTGCAGCTGATCCAGCCCATCGCCATGGAGGAAGGGCTGAAGTTCGCCATCCGTGAGGGCGGGCGGACCGTGGGCGCCGGTCAGGTCACCAAGATTCTGAAGTAGCGGCCTTCACAGCGAGCCGGACGTGGCCTCGGACTGTCCCAGGGCCGCGTCCAGCGTCGGGTGCGCGGGCAGCAGCCGGTTCAGGCCGGTGACCCGCATGATGCGCAGGGTGAGGGGATGGGCGCAGACCAGGTGTAACCGGCCGTCGTGGTCGAGGACCCGGGTGCGGGCGCGGTACAGCAGGCGCAGTCCGGAGCAGTCGAAGAACTCGACCTGTCCGAGGTCGATCACGATCCGGGCGCCGTCGCGCCCGGTCACCCGGTCCAGGTACGGGACGATCTCCAGCGCCGCCGCGATGTCGATCTCGCCGCGGAACTCCAGGACCGTGTGTCCGCGGTCCTGGTGGATACGCAGATGCCGGCTCAGCGGTGCAGGTTGCTGCTGCACGACGACATCGCCTCCAACCAGCTCCTCAAGCGGCGGGTTCGCAGGTCACCGGGGGCCGGGGTGACATCGTGCAGCGAGCGTACGAGCGCAGCCGTGTCCCCGGGTCCCGAGTGAGCGCAAATCCTTGCCCCGCACTGCAAGTTACCCTCGATGGAGTGAATTTGAGCATGTTCGATTGACATATGTCTGCGAATTGAGACGGAGTCTTACGACAAGGCGTGCCAGGCCCTGGTGAGCGACTGACGGAACTGCTCGGTCTGGTGCGCCGTGAGATCGCGGACCATCCGCTCCTCCAGCTCCCGCACGGGCTCCTCGTGCCGGGCGAGCAGCTCGCGGCCGGCATCGGTCAGCAGGATCAGCAGCTCCCGGCGGTTGTGCGGATTCCGCTCCCGGCGCACCAGTGCGCGGTTCTCCAGTGACCGTACGAGATCGGCGATGGACTGGGCGGTGACGAACGAGTCGCGGGCCAGCTGTGCGGCCGACAGTCCGTCGTGCCGCTCCAGGACCGTCAGGGCGGTGTACTGCAGCGCCGTGATGCCGGACGGCTTGACCAGCTCGTCCAGGTGGGAACGGACGACGAGTTCCACTTGTTTGACCATGTAGAGCAGTGACGGGGCTGCCTTGGTCGCCTGGGTGTCGAGCATGAGTTCAGCCTAGAGCATTGACAGGAATCCTGTCTGTAATGAGACTGCGGACCAACAGGAATCCTGTTTGTTGAAATCTTGGCAATGGAGCTGAGGAGCGGTGATGACCACCTTCGAGATCGAACCCGGGCGGCTGTTCATCGGGGGACGGTGGCGCGAGGCCGCCGACGGAGCGCGCACCGAGGTGGTCGACCCGTCCCGGGGCGCGGTCGTCACCACCGTCGCGGAGGCGGGCGCCGCCGACGTGGACGCGGCCGTGCGCGCCGCACGGGAGGCCTTCGACGACGGCTCCTGGTCCGGTCTGAGCGGTCGGGAGCGCGGTCGCGTCCTGCACCGTGTCGCGGAGCTGATCCGCGAGAACGCCGAGGACATCGCCCGCCTGGAGAGTCTCGACGTCGGCAAGCCGATCACGCTGGCGCACGCCGTCGACGTGACGAACGCGGCCAACGACTACGAGCACTTCGCCGCTCTCGCCCACACCCTGCACGGGGCCAACCGCGACACCCCCATGAACGCCCTCGCCTACACGCGGCGCGAGCCGCTCGGTGTGGTCGCCGCGATCACCCCCTTCAACTTCCCGCTGATCCTGGCCGGCTCGAAGATCGCCCCGGCGCTGGCGGCGGGCAACACGGTCGTGCACAAGCCGGCCGACGAGACCCCGCTCAGCGCCCTCTACATGGCCAAGCTGTTCCAGCGGGCGGGTGTCCCCGACGGTGTGGTCAACGTCGTGACCGGCGCGGGCCCGGTCGCGGGCGAGGCGCTGCTGCGGCACAGCGGCGTCGACAAGATCGCCTTCACCGGCTCCACCGCGGTCGGCCGGCACGCGGCGAGCGTCGCCGGTGAGGCCCTCAAGCCGGTCACCATGGAGCTGGGCGGCAACGCGGCCCACATCGTCTTCGAGGACGCCGAGCTGGAGAAGGCCGTCGGCGCGATCATCAAGGGCTTCGTCTTCAACTCCGGCCAGTTCTGCATGGGCGGCCCGCGGCTGCTGGTGGCCCGCTCGGTCTACGCCACCCTGCTGGGCATCCTGGAACAGGCCGTGCCCGGCGTCCCGCTCGGCGACCCGCGGCAGCCGGAGACCGTCATCGGGCCGATGGCGGGGGAGAAGCACCTCAGGAAGGTCGAGGAGTACGTCGAACTGGCCCGCAAGGAGGGCGCCCGCATCGTCTGCGGCGGCGAACGCCTCGATCTGGACGGCGGCTTCTACTACAAGCCCACGGTCATCGCCGACCTGCCGAACGACTCCCGGGTGATCCAGGAGGAGATCTTCGGCCCCGTCCTCACCGTGCAGCCCTTCGACTCCGAGGAGGAGGCGATCCGGCTCGCCAACTCCACGCCGTACGGCCTGGCTTCGGGCATCCAGACGTCCAACCTCGCCCGCGCCCACCGCATCGCCGACAAGCTCCAGGCGGGCATCGTCTGGGTCAACGACTGGGCGATGCTCGACCCCGCGGTCCCCTTCGGCGGCGTCAAGGACTCCGGATTCGGGCGGGAATACGGCCCCGAGGCCCTCGCCTCCTACACCAGGACCAAGTCCGTCGTCGTCTCGCTCGACTGAACGCGCCTGAAATCAAAGGGAGTTACCGCGATGCCCATCACCACCCGCGCAGCCGTCGTCGAGTCCGGCGGAGCACCGTTCACTCTCGCCGACGTCCAACTGGACGAGCCCGGGCCGCACGAGGCCGTCGTCCGTATGGTCGCCACCGGTCTGTGTCACACGGACCTCGGTGTGGCGAGCGGCGGACTGCCCTTCCCGCTGCCCGGCGTCCTCGGTCACGAAGGCGCCGGTGTCGTCGAGGCCGTCGGCTCGGCCGTCACCGGCGTCGAGCCCGGCGACCACGTCGTGCTGTCGTTCACGTCCTGCGGCGAGTGCGGCAACTGCAACGGCGGCCACCCGGCGTACTGCGCCACCTGGCTGCCGCTGAACCTCATCGGCGGCCGCCGGGCCGACGGCAGCAGCACCATCAGCCGGGACGGCGAGACGCTGGGCGGCCACTTCTTCGGCCAGTCCTCCTTCGCCGAGAAGGCGCTGGTCGACGAGCGCAGCCTCGTCAAGGTCGACCCCGATGTGCCGCTGGAGTCGATCGCCCCATTGGGCTGCGGCGTACAGACCGGCGTCGGCGCCGTCTGGAACGTACTGAAGCCGGTCACCGGCAGCACGATCGTGGTCCTCGGTGCGGGAGCCGTCGGTCTGTCCGCGGTCATGGCCGCCGCCCTCACCCCGGCCACCACGATCGTCGCCGTCGACCGGGTCGGCGAACGCCTCTCCCTGGCAAAGGAGTTGGGCGCCACCCACACCGTCAACGCGGGCGAGGAGGACCTCGGGGAGGCCCTCGCCACGATCACCGGCGGGCGGGGCGCGGACGGCGTCGTGGAGACCACCGGCAACGTCACCGTGCTGCGCAAGGGCGTCGACGCGCTCGGCGCCCGCGGCACCCTGGTCGTCGTCGGCGCCCCGCCGTTCGGCTCGGAGGTCGCCCTCGACGTCAACGGGCTGCTCGGCGGCAAGCGGATCGTCGGTCTGACCCTCGGCGACGCCGAGACACAGTCCTTCATCCCCGCCCTGGTCGACCTGGTGAAGGCGGGGCGGCTCCCGCTGGACCGCCTGATCAGCACCTATCCGTTCGCGGACATCGACCAGGCGGTGCGGGACATGGGCGCGGGCAAGGCGATCAAGCCCGTGCTGACGTTCTGACCCCGGTCAGTCCATCGTCAGGACCAGCTTCCCCGTGGTCCGGCCGGTGTCGCCGAGCCTGTGCGCCTCGGCGGCCTCGGCCAGCGGGAAGGTGCCGGCGATCGCGGGGCTCAGCTTCCCCGCCTCCACCAGCTCCGCGATCGCCTCCATGCCGGCCCGGTCGGCGTCGACGAGCATCCACACCGCTCGTACGCCGAGCCGCTCCGCCTCCTTCGTGTATTCGTCCTGCGCGACCGGCAGGATCGAGACGGCCAGTCCGCCCGGGCGCAGGACGCGCAGCGAGCGCACGGCGTTGTCGCCGCCGATCGTGTCCAGCACGACGTCGACGTCCTTCACGGCCTCGGTGAAGTCCGTCTCCCGGTAGTCGATCACCTCGTCCACGCCGATCCCGCGCAGGAACTCGTGCTTGCCCGCACTCGCCGTGCCGATCACATGGGCGCCGCGCGCCTTCGCGATCTGGACGGCCACATGCCCCACCCCGCCGGCCGCCGCGTGGATCAGCACGCGCTGCCCCGGCCGCAGGTCGGCGTGTTCCACCAGCGCCTGCCAGGCGGTCAGCGACACCAGCGGAAGGGCTCCGGCCTGGATGTGGTCGATCCCGGCAGGCTTGTGCGCCAGGGCGCGGGCCGGGGCGATGACGTACTCGGCGTGCGAGCCCACTCCGTACGGGTAGGGCAGCATCCCGAAGACCTCGTCCCCGGGCGCGAAGGCGACGCCGAATCCGACCGCCTCGACCACGCCGGAGACGTCCCAGCCCAGGACGAACGGGGGCTCGCCCAGGAAGATGCCGGCGGCGCGGTGCTTCCAGTCGGTGGGGTTGACCCCGGCGGCCCGCACCCGGATCAGCACCTCGTTCGCCCGTGGCTCGGGGCGTTCCACTTCCACTTCCTTCAGGACCTCGGGACCGCCGAGGACGTCCTGGCTGACAGCTCGCATCGTCGTCTTCACAGTGCTCATGGTGATCAAGCCTGTCGAGATCCGGCCCGCAGGAAAATGGCATGATTGCCAACCTTCGATAGGATCGTGCCATGCGTGACATGCAGCGGGTCGAGCGAGTCGTGGTTCTGGCCCTGGAGGGCGTCTACCCCTTCGAGCTGGGTATCCCCGCCCGGATCTTCGGTGCTGCCCAGGGCCGATACGAGGTGCTGACCTGCACCGTCGACGGACGACCCGTGCACACCGACGCCGACTTCACGATCGGCGTCGAGCACGGCCCAGAGATCCTGAGGACGGCGGACACCGTGGTGATCCCGCCCGTCGACCCCGCGCGTGTCACCCCCGAGCTGCCCGACGAGGTCAGCGCCGCACTCGCGATGATCCCCGCCGACGCACGTCTGGTCTCCATCTGCACCGGCGCGTTCGTGCTGGCGGCGGCCGGACACCTCGACGGCCGCACGGCGACCACCCACTGGCGGCTGGCCGACCGGTTCCGCGCCATGTTCCCGCAGGTCGCCCTCGACCCGGGGGTGCTCTTCGTGGACGACGGCACGGTGCTCACCTCGTCCGGTGCGGCCTCGGGGGTGGATGTGTGTCTGCACATCGTGCGCCGGGACCATGGCAGCGAACTGGCCAATTTCGTCTCGCGGTGCTGCGTGGTGCCGCCGTTCCGGGACGGTGGCCAGGCGCAGTACATCGAGCAGCCCGTGCCGGAGCTCGGGGCGACGAGCACCGCCGCCACCCGGGAGTGGGCGCTGGGGCACCTCGACGCACCGCTGACCCTGAGCGACCTCGCCGTCCACGCCCGGATGAGCCTGCGCACCTTCGCCCGCCGCTTCCACGACGAGGTCGGTCTCAGCCCCGGCCGCTGGCTGATCCAGCAGCGGGTGGCCCGGGCCCGGCACCTGCTGGAATCCAGCGACCTGCCGGTGGACCAGATCGCCGGCCAGGTCGGCTTCGCCACCGGCGCCTCGCTGCGCCAGCATCTGCACGCGGCGATCGGGGTGTCGCCGCAGGCCTACCGGCGGACATTCCGGACGGCCACCCACTGAACCGAACGTTTCCCGCCCCCGCCACGTCTGAGGGTCACGACTGCGGCCGGTGAACAGGGGTGGGGGATGCGCAGAGGCTTGGTGGCACTGACGGCGCTGATGGCGGTGGCCGCGGTGGGGTGCGGGTCCGAGAGCGGGACCGAGGAGGACCTGGTCGTCGAGGGCGCGGCACCGCCCACGCCCTACAGCGGACCGTTGTACATCCACGGCAAGGCGTGGGACGAGGAGAAGGACGACCGCTCCGACCTCGTCGACACGGGCGCCGCGGCCCGGGCCCTGGAGTGCGACGGGGAGATCTACACGGCCGGCGGCAGCGAACCGTGGAGCAAGGGCGACGGAGGAGAGACGCCGGAGGAGGGGCTCGAGGCGTACTTCGAGATCGAGCAGCCCGACGGACCGCGCGAGGGCTATCGGGTGGAGCGCGAGGAGGGCGGCCGTGTCCTCTTCTCCTACGACGTCGACGGCCGGACCAAGGTGGCGGTGATCGTCGCCAAGGACCGGAAGAACCGGCCCGGTTGGGGCCCGGAGACCAGCGCCTCCTGCGACCCCGCCGAGTTCCCGGCGAGCTGGACCGACTCCAAGGACTACGAGGTCTGGACCGACCGGAACGGCAAGCGGGTGCCGATCACCGTCATCAGCAGCTCGGTCGGCGCCGCCCACTGCGACTGGCAGAAGGCGCACTTCCTGGGCACGGGGGAGGGCAAGGACAGTGTCCTGTACGCCCGTGATCCGGACGGCGTGCTCGGCGGCGAGATGCTGGAGGCCCCCTACCGGGGGGACGTCACCATGCCCGCGGACGCCAAGGACACCGGATACCGCCTGCGGGACTGGCAGTTGTGGCTGACGGACGACAAGGGGACGGCGTACGTCCGCACCCCCGACGGTGTGGAGGCCTGGCCGCGGGTCAAGAAGGGCATGGGCTGCGCGTGAGGCGTCACCGGCTGACGTGCAGGGCGACCAGCAACTGCCAGACCTGGTCGGCGATGTCCTGCGGGCCGCCCTCCAGCAGTCCGTGCAGCCAGTCGCCCAGCACGCCCGCGAACGTCGCGGCGACCGCCGAGGCCACCAGCGGGGCGTCGGCGGCACCCGCGAGTTCGCGCTCGCGGAGACTGTAGGCCCGCAGGTCGCGGTGGAGGACCCCGCCCAGCGGGCCGCCGCCGCCCGGGCCGAGCAGGGCCCGGTACAGCGCGGCATGGGGGGCGAGCGAGGCGAAGAACGCCGGCAGCGCGGGCGGCGCGTGCACCGGGTCGGGCCGTCCGCGCCAGGCGTGCAACGCCTCCACGGCCTCGCGTACGACGTCCGCGCAGGCGTCGACGGCCAGCGCCTCCAGGCCGTCGTAGTGGACGTAGAACGTGGCCCGTCCGACCCCCGCCCGGCGCACCAGCGCGGCCACGCCGACCTCCGCGAGCGGGTGCTCGGCGCACTCCGCGAGCAGCGCCTCGCGCAGCTTCGCCCGGGTGCGCGCCGCGCGGGGGTCCTCGGGTGCGGTGCGGGTCACTGTGCCAGCAGGACCGCGCCCAGGGCGAGCGCACCGGGCAGGGCTTGCGCGACGAGGATGCGGATGTTGGCGGTGACCGCGCCGTACACGCCCGCGACGATGACGCAGGACAGGAAGAACACCTGGGCGCGGAAGCCCGTCGGGTCGGCCGCGATCAGGCCCCACACCAGGCCCGCCGCGAGAAAGCCGTTGTAGAGGCCCTGGTTGGCGGCCATCGCCGCGGTGGCCTTGGCCATCTCCCGGTCGAAGCCGTGGAAGGACATCCCCGGCTTCTTCTGCCACAGGAACATCTCCATCACCAGGATGTACGCGTGCAGCACGGCCACCAGGGCCACCAGCACGTTCGCTACCGCTTCCATGATCTCCCTCAGTCTCTTGGACAGGCGTCCACTATAGCTGGACAGGTGTCCAGGATGTCAGTGGCTCCCGTTAGCCTTCGCGCATGACTGATCAGGACGTGACGGTGCGGCGCGCCCGCGCCGAGGACATACCGGGACTCGTCGCCTCCAGCGCGGGCCTCTTTGCGGAGGACGGCGGCACCCGGGACGCGGCCATCAACGTCGACTGGCCGCACGAGCACGCGGCGGTGTCGTTCGCGGCCGCGCTGGAGGACCCGGAGCGCCTCGTGCTCGTCGTGGACCACCAAGGACGGGTGGCGGGACACCTGATGGGTTCGGTCACCGAGGCCACGGCGATGCGCCTGGTCAAGTCCGCGACCCTGGTCAGCATGTACGTCCGCCCCGAGCACCGGCGGGCCCGGGCCGGGGCCGCTCTGGTGACGGAGTTCCTCGCCTGGGCGCGGGGACAGGGCGCCGAGCAGGCCGAGGTGACGGCGTACGCGGCCAATACCGACGCGATCCGCTTCTATGAACGGGGCGGTTTCGCCCCGCAGTTGGTCACCCTGCGGCAGGCGCTCGGAGGCGACAAAAAGAAAGGGCAAGGGGACTGAGCCCTCCTTGCCATGTTCAACATATAGCGCACCCGGGGGCTTGCGGCAAGGCCCTGGTGGTACCGCAGAATCTCCGCTCGAAGCCGGAAAACGCGCAGAACGGGGAGTCACGAAGTGCGAGTTTTGTTGTCGACGTACGGGTCGCGCGGGGACGTCCAGCCGATGGCGGCGCTCGCTGTGGAGCTGCGGGCGCTGGGCGCGGAGGTACGGGTGTGCGCGCCGGCGGACGAGGAGTTCGCGAAGCTGCTGGACCGTGTCGGCGTGCAGATGGTGCCGGTCGGCCCGTCGGCGCGTGCGCTGACCACCCAGGCGCCACCGCCGACGGCCGCGAACCTGCCCCGGCGCGCGGCCGCCGTGCTCGCCAGTCAGCTGGAGGGGATCACCGCGGCTGCCGAAGGGTGCGACCTGATGGTGGCGACCGGCATGATCTCGGCCGCGGCCGGCGCGCTGTCGGTGGCCGAGAAGTCCGGCATCCCTGCCGTGTCCGTCACCTTCCAGCAGATCACCCTGCCCTCCCCGCTGCGCCGCCCGCTGGCGTATCCGGGCAGGCCGCTGCCGACGGACGTGACCGACAACCGGGTGCTGTGGAAGCTGGACGCCGAGAACATCAACGCGCTGTTCGGCGAGGCGCTCAACTCCACCCGGGCGTCGATCGGCCTGCCCCCGGTGGACGACGTCCGCGACTACGTGATCGGCGACCGGCCGTGGCTGGCCACGGACCCCGTCCTGGACCCGTGGCAGGAGACGGCGGACTTCGACGTCGTACAGACCGGCGCGTGGGCCGTGCCCGACGGACGCCCGCTGCCGGACGACCTGGTGGCGTTCCTGGACGCCGGTGAACCACCGGTGTTCGTGGGCTTCGGCAGCATGCCCATGCGTGAGTCGACGGACGTCGTCGAGGTGGCGGTCCAGGCGGTCCGTGCGCAGGGGCGCCGCATACTCGTCGGGCGTGGCTGGGCCGACCTGAGTCTGATCGACGGCGAGGACGACTGCTTCGCCGTCGGCGACACCAACCACCAGGCGCTGTTCCCCCGGGTGGCGGCCGTCGTGCACCACGGCGGCGCGGGCACCACCACGACGGCTGCCCGGGCCGGCGTGCCCCAGGTGCTGGTGCCCCAGCTCGCGGACCAGCCGTACTGGGCCGGCCGGGTGGCCGAGCTGGGCATCGGCGCGGCACACGACGGTCCGACACCGACCTTCGCATCCCTGTCCGCCGCGCTCGGCACCGCCCTGGCCCCCGAGACCCGCGAGCGGGCGCGGGCCGTGGGGGACGCCGTCCGCACCGACGGGGCGGCGGTGGCCGCGAAGCTGATCCTCGACACCATCGGCCAGGGAAGGCCCACCGCGTCCGCCTGAACCCCACGCGACGGAGCGTCGCCCCGGGGCGACCACCAGGTCCGCCGAGCCGGTCCGTACCTTTTGCCGTGCACCATGGTCACACGACCTCATACCGGAGCTGATCATTTGAACACCCTGCCCACCAGCGCGTTCGACCTCCCCGACCGTCTCTCGTCCAAGGCCGACCCGGCGCTGATCGCCGGCGACGAGCAGCACTTCGCGGCCCTCGCCGAGTGCCTCGAGCAGTCCATCGCCGAGGTGTCCGGGCAGCTCGACGCCGCGCGCAGGGCACCCGGCGGCATGGGCCGGCACGCGATGGACCGGGACACGGAGATCCACCGGCTGAGCGCCCGCCTGCGCACCCTGCGCCGCTTCGGGCTCGACCTGTGCCTGGGACACATGGTCTCCGCCGACGACCCCGAGCCCCTCTACGTCGGACGGCTCGGCCTCACCGACAGCTCCGGCCGCCGACTCCTGGTGGACTGGCGCTCACCGGCTGCCGAGCCGTTCTTCGGCGCCACCCACGGCAACCCGATGGGGCTGACCAGCCGCCGCAGGTACCGCTGGACCGGCGGCCGGATCAGCGACTACTGGGACGAGGTGTTCACCGCCGACGGGCTGGAGCACCATGCCGCGCTCGACGACCAGTCCGCCTTCATCGCCAGCCTGGGCAGCAACCGCTCGCCCCGGATGCGGGACGTCCTCGGCACCATCCAGGCCGACCAGGACGCCATCATCCGCGCGGGATCGCGCGGCGCGCTCGTCGTCGACGGCGGTCCGGGCACCGGCAAGACCGTCGTCGCCCTGCACCGCTCCGCCTACCTCCTCCACTCCGACCCCCGCCTCGGTCACCGTCGCGGCGGCGTGCTCTTCGTCGGCCCGCACCGGCCGTATCTGTCGTACGTCTCGGACGTGCTGCCCAGTCTCGGCGAGGAGGGCGTGCAGACCTGCATCCTGCGGGACCTCGTCGCCGAAGGAGCCGCGGCGGGGATCGAGGCCGACCCGGAGGTGGCCCGGCTGAAGTCGTCCGCGGAGCTGGTGGGGGCGATCGAGAAGGCCGTCAGGTTCTACGAGGAGCCGCCCGCCAAGGGGATGACGGTCACCACCCACTGGTCCGACATCCCGCTGAGCGCCGACGAGTGGGCGGTGGCGTTCGACGCGGCGGAACCCGGCACCGCGCACAACGAGGCGCGCGACCAGGTGTGGGAGGAACTGCTCACCATCCTGATGGACAAGCACGAGGGCGACGTGTCGCCCGACCTGCTGCGCAAGTCGCTGCGGCAGAACAGGGAACTGCGCAGCGCCTTCGACCGCGCCTGGCCGCTGCTCGAAGCGGCCGACCTCGTCGGAGACCTGTGGACGGTACCCGCGTACCTGCGGATGTGCGCTCCCTGGCTCACCCCCGACGAGGTGCGCAGCCTCCAGCGCGCGGAGGCCCAGGCCTGGACGGTGTCCGACCTGCCGCTCCTGGACGCGGCCCGGCAGCGGCTCGGCGATCCGGAGACGGCCCGGCGCCAGGTCCGGCACAAGGCCGCCCTCGCCGTCCAGCGGGAGCAGATGACGCGGGTCGTCGACAGTCTGATCGAGGCCGTCTCCAACTCGGGCGCCGACGGGGACGACGGCGAAGGCCTGGTGAAGATGTTGCGCGGCGAGGACGCCAAGGTCAGCCTGGTCGACGAGTCCGAACTGGCCACCGCCGACCCGGACCTGCTCGCGGGCCCGTTCGCGCACATCGTCGTGGACGAGGCGCAGGAGCTGACCGACGCCGAGTGGCAGATGCTGCTGCTTCGGTGCCCGTCCCGGAGCTTCACCATCGTCGGGGACCGCGCGCAGGCCAGGCACGGGTTCACGGAGTCGTGGCAGGAACGGCTGGAGCGGGTCGGGCTCGACCGGATCGAGATGGCCTCCCTGAGCATCAACTACCGGACGCCGGAGGAGATCATGGCGGAGGCCGAGCCGGTCATCCGGGCCGCCCTCCCGGACGCCAACGTGCCGACCTCCATCCGCAGCAGCGGTGTTCCGGTCGTCCACGGAGCGGTCACGGAGCTGGAGTCGGTCCTGGACACCTGGCTCGCCGCGCATGCCGACGGGATCGCCTGTGTCATCGGGGACCCCGCGTTCCGGGCGACGTCGAGGGTGCGGTCGCTGACCCCGGAGCTGTCGAAGGGGCTCGAGTTCGACCTGGTCGTCCTCGTCGACCCGGAGAAGTTCGGCCAGGGCGTCGAGGGAGCGGTCGACCACTACGTTGCGATGACCCGGGCCACCCAGCAGCTCGTCGTCCTCACCGGCTGACCCCCTGCCGCGCCCTCCACCGGGGGGCGCGGCGCCGCCGTCCGCGCCCGTTTTCACAACCGTGCTGGTCAGTATGGACATTTGTCGATGTGTGGTTGCTGGCTGAGCGTGACGGAACCCTCACTTCCGCCGGGCGGTGAGGTTGATCTTTTCGGGTTCAAACCCGATAAGCTCCCCTCTGACGCCGCGAGTTGACCCGATCACCATCGGTCGTCCCGCGACGCGTCCCACTCAGTGCGATTCCCCTTGCACACCCCCCGTTGTTCGATTGTGTTGCTTCGAAGGATGCAGATGGAACTCGCCACTCCGCCACCGGCGGCGCGGGCCCCTGTCGCCTGGTACGGCTGGTGGCTGATGCCACTGGCCTTGGGAGGCGGGACGGTTGCCGCCACGTTCATGAGCTCGGAGGGCGTCACCGCGGCCGTCGCCGGGGCCGCCGCGACGGCGGCGAGCTCCGTGTGCGTCCGGCTCCTGGTCCGCACCCGCAAGGAGTTGCGGCGGGCCGAGGGATCCTTCCGCACCTCGCAGGCCGAGCACTCCCAGCAGTGGCAGCAGCATGTGGCCGTACTGGAGCGGAAGTTCGCCGCCGAGTACACCGCCCAGGACCACCGGCTGGCCGAACGGTCCGCCGCCTACGAGTCCCAGCTCGCCGAGCAGGCGCGCGCCTACGAGCAGCGGCTGACCGACCAGGCCGCCTCGTACGAGTCCCAGCTCGCCGAGCGGGCCGAGATCTGGGAGGAGCAGCTGGCGCACCAGCTGTCCGCGGTCGCCCGGCTCGCCGACGAGCAACTCCCCGAGGCGCTCGCGCAGTTGCGTGCTGGCGACGCCATCGACGACCTGCTGCCGGCCACCAACCAGTGCGCCAAGGTGAGCGCCGAGCTCCAGGCCGAGCTGCGCAAGGTCCTCAGGACCTCGTTGATCGGTGTCGAGCGGGAGTTCGACCGCTCGACCTCCGCCGAGCAGGCCGTGATCAGCATCGGCAACCGTATCCATGTGCTGACCAGCAAGCTCCGGGGCCGTCTGCACGAGATGCAGGGAGAGCACGGCCGACTTCCCTCCGTGGCACGCGGTCTGATGGAGCTCGACCAGGAGATCGGCCCCGCCGACTGTCTCGCGGCCAGCATCGGTGTGCTGGGCGGCTCGGACCGGCCCGGCCGGCAGTGGCAGGAGCCCCAGCGGCTGCTCAGCGTGGTCCGCGGCGGCATCGGCCGGATCAAGGAGTTCCAGCGGGTCGACGTACGCCATCTTCCTGAACTCGGCGTCGACGGCGGTCTGGTGGACCACCTCACGCTGATCTTCGCGCACCTCCTGGACAACGCGGCCCGTTACTCGCCGCCCACCGAGCCGGTGATCGTCTCCGGCAAGGAGGTGCCCAACGGCGTCGGCATCGAGATCCAGGACTCCGGCAAGGGCCTGAGCGAGCAGAAGAAGCTCGAGGCCGAGCGGGCGCTGACCGGCACCGAGGCCGGACCGGGTCTCGGCGGCATCACCGAGGACGCCACCATCGGCCTCAGGGTCGTCGGCATCCTGGCCCGCCGCTACGGCATCCGCGTCACCTTCGCGGACTCGCCCTGGCTCGGCACCTCGGTGGTCGTGGTGGTCCCGCACAAGTACTTCAGCCCGCTGCCCGCGGCAGCACCGGTGACGCCGCCCGCCGCCTCCGCCTCCGCCCCCGCCAGGGGGTCGGCCCCGGAGGCGCCGGCCGAGGAAGCGGCGGACACCACACCGGGCGGACTGCCCCGGCGCCGCAGCAGGCGCGGTGAGGAGCAGCGGCAGCAGACGGCCGAGCGCACCGAGGTGACGACGGGGACGAGCGTCTTCGCCGTCCCTCCGGACGCGTCGTTCGCCGGTCTTGCCGCGTTCGCCACCGCCGGACGCGAGTCCCAGGAGGCGGCCGGCCGGCCCGACGGCCGTGAGTCCACCGAGCACCGCACTGAAGAGAGCGACTAGTCCACATGACGCAACAGGGAACCGACGTGAGCTGGGCGCTCCGCGACCTCGTGGAGTCCATCCCGGAGATCCGCTTCGCCCTTGTGGCCTCCAGCGACGGCAAGGCCATCACCTCGTTCGGCGCCGAGGACCCGGACGACGTGGACCGCTTCGCGGCGGTGGTGGCCGGTCTGCAGGCGCTGGCCCAGCCGGTCGCCGAGCAGTTCGTCCGACCCGGCGGGCAGCGGGGGCAGTTGCGGCTGGCGATGATCGAGGTCGACGGCGGTCACCTCTTCGTCGTACGCGCGGGGGTGGAGACGTATCTCGGTGTGCTCGCCCGTGAAGGCCTCGACCAGGGCCTGCTCGGGCACCAGATGAGGGACCTGGCCCGCAGGATGGGCGAGCTCCTCGGCACCTCTCCGCGCCTGGAGGAGCACTCTGGATGAGTGCTCCTTCCGGGCCCACGGATCCGTCCGGTCTCGAGCGCTACTACGTCCTCACCGGAGGACGTAGCGGACCGGTCGGTTCGGCGTCGAGCCTCGATGTGGCGACCCTCATCGTCTCCCGCACCGCCCCTGTCCCGGGGATGCAGCACGAGCACGAGGAGATCCTCCGGCGCTGCCGCGAACCGCTGTCGGTGGCCGAGCTCGGCGCCCACCTGGGACTGCCCTTCAACATTCTCGCGGTGCTGCTGACGGATCTGCTCGAGGCGGACCGCGTGGAAGCCCGTGACCCCGTCCCGGCGCACGACGCCCGCCGCGGGCCCGACCTCGCGCTCCTTGAGGAGGTACTCAGTGGACTTGAACGGCTTTGACCGGCTCGGCCGGCCGGACGACGGGGAGACCCGCTCGGTCAAGGTGATGATCGCCGGTGGATTCGGCACCGGGAAGACCACGTTGGTCGGCTCGGTGAGCGACATCAGGCCGCTCACCACCGAGGAGACCCTCACCGAGGCGAGCGCCGACGACGACCGCCTCATCGGGGTCGCCGACAAGACGGAGACCACGGTCAGCCTGGACTTCGGCAAGATCCGCCTCAACGACAGCCTGATGCTGTACCTGTTCGGCACCCCGGGCCAGGAGCGGTTCTGGTTCCTGTGGAACGGCCTGTTCAAGGGAGCGCTCGGCGCCGTCGTCCTGGTCGACACCCGGCGCCTGGCCTCCAGCTTCCGGGCGATCGAGGAGATGGAGCGGCAGAACGTCCCCTTCGTCGTCGCCCTGAACATCTTCCCGGACTCCCGGCACTATCCGGTCGAGGAGATCCGGGACGCCCTGGACATTCCCCCGCACATCCCGGTCGTGGCCTGCGACGCCCGTGACCGGGCCTCCAGCCGTGACGTCCTGGTCGCCCTGATACGTCATGTGAAGGACCGCTTCGCCGTCGCTCTGGAGCCCCGATGAACGACCAGACCTCACCCGGTGCCGACGAGCCCCGCGGGTGCCCCGTCGCGCACGGCGGGGCGGAGCTCACGCGGCTGTACGGTCCGGACGCGGCGACCGACCCGCAGGCCGTCTACGAGCGGCTGCGCAAGGAGCACGGCTCCGTCGCACCGGTGCTGCTGGAGGGTGACGTTCCCGCCTGGCTGGTGCTCGGTTATCGCGACAACCGGCGGGTGCTGGACAACCCTCGTCAGTTCAGCCGGGACGCCCGCATCTGGCGGGACTGGCGGGAGGGCCGGGTAGCGGAGACCTCGCCGCTGGTGCCGATGCTGGGCTGGCGGCCCGACTGTGTCTCCCAGGACGGAGAGCCGCACCGCCGGCTGCGTGGCGCGGTCACCGACGGACTGCTGGCCGCCTCGAGCCGCGGCATCCGGCGGCACGCCACGTACTTCGCGAACCAGCAGATCGACGTGTTCGCCGACGCCGGGCGCGCCGACCTGGTGGCCGACTACGCCGAGCACCTGCCGATGCTCGTGCTCACCCGGATCCTGGGCCTCCCCAAGGCGGACGGACTACGCCTGATCGAGTCGTGCGCCCAGGTCTTCAAGGGCGGCGAGGGCGCCCTCGTGCACAACGAGCGCATCATGCAGATCCTGGGCGAACTCGCCCGGCGCAAGCGGTCCGAACCGGGCTCGGACTTCACCACCGCCCTGCTGGAGCACCCGGCGGCGCTGGACGAGGACGAGGTCGTCAGCCATCTGCGGCTGGTGCTGATCGCCGCCCACACCACGACCAGCAACCTGCTGGCCCGGGTGCTGCAGCTGGTCCTGACGGACACGGCGCGGCTGTCCGGGCTGATCAGCGGTCAGCTGAACGTGTCCGCGGTGGTGGAGGAGGTCATGTGGAACACCCCGCCGCTGGCCGTCCTGCCGGGGCGGTTCGCCACCAGTGAGCTGGAGCTCGGCGGGCACGGCATCCAGGAGGGCGACCTGCTCCTCCTCGGCCTTGCGCCGGGCAACGCCGACCCGGAGATCCGTCCCGACGAGGGCGTGGCTGTCCAGGGCAATCAGTCGCACCTGGCCTTCAGCGCCGGTCCGCACGAGTGCCCCGGGCAGAGCATCGGCCAGTCCATCATCGAGGTCGGCGTGAACGTCCTGCTGCACCGGCTGACGGGCCTGTGTCTGGCGGTACCGCCGGAGGAACTCAGCTCGACCGCCTCCACGTGGGAGTTCCGGCTGGACAGTCTGCCGGTCGAGTTCGCCGTCTAGGCCACGCCGCGGACCGCTGCGCCCGGCCGGCTTCCGGCCGGGCAGCGCCGCGTCTGGAAGAGGATCGAGGCGTCAGCCGTCGAGCCAGTCGCCCTCGACGGCCGTGGGGCGGTATCCCGTGGCGTTCCACAGGAAGTGCGGGTGGGCACCGGCGAACATGTAGGCGAGCAGTGCGGTGTCCTCCCGCCCGGTCCGAGGGTCGTGCAGGGTGTGGAACTTCTCCGATCCGACCACGCCGGAGTCCTGCTGGATGTCACGGGCGCGGGCCGGGGACGGTGCGGCTCCGGAGGCCTCCACGGCGGCGATGTAGGTGCGGCGCAAGATCTCCCAGGTGCTGTCGATGTCGCCGTACCAGGGGCCGTGCAGTGCTTCGAAGGCATGGAGCTCGGCGTCGAAGAGGGTCCACGTCTCGGGATACTGGGCTCGGCAGCGTGCGGACAGCTCGGCGGTCCGGGGGCTCAGCGCCGGTGCGGTGGGCCGCGGGGCGATGGTGAGGGTGGTGCCCTCGGTGAGGACTCCGCTGCATGAGTTGGGCTGCAGGTCGCACAGCGGGCACCCCTCGGTCGGGGGGAGGCCCTGGGTGATGCCGTCGAACCACAGGGCGTGGCGGCCGGTGAGCCCCATCCAGACGACGGTGGTGGTCATCAGCCAGGTGTTCCACATCGGGTCATGCGCCTCGGGCATGCAGCCGTACTTGACGATGGCTATGGCGCAGGCGGCGTAGAGGGCCTTGGTGTGGGTGGGCATGTCGGCGAGCCAGAAGTTGCTGATCTCGCCGGTGAGGGCGTCGGCTCGTACGTCGGTCATGTCGTCGATGACGCGGCACAGCAGCAGGGAGGCGAGGTTCTCCTCCTGCCAGAGTTCGGTATCGGGTGCGACGTGCCAGAACAGGCAGTCCAGCATCTGCAGGGCCGAGTAGGCGCTCTGGCTGAGCGGGTTGGTCTGGGGCAGCGTGACGCGGCCCGAGGCGTGCTGCTGGAGCCAGTACTCGTCGACGGATCGTTTGTGGGCCGCGAAGAGTCCGCTGACCAGGGCCCGTGCGCTGTTGGCGCTGAAGTTCTCGGCCAAGCGGCCTTCGACGTGCTGGGTGAGGCGCGTTGTGTCGATGGTGTCGATCACGCGCTTGTATTCGTGGAAGACGAGGATGTCGTCCTCGAAGCGGTGGCGGTGGCCGAGGTCTCGTTCGAGGTCGTTCAACTGCCGGGTCCAGGACCATCCACCGGTCAGGACGCTGTCGAGTTCCCGGCGGTGCGGCCAGGTCTTGACGGTGAGGGGACGACCGGCGCTCTGCCGCCAACGGTAGTCGTCCAGTGTGCGCGCGGGGGGCGTGGGTATCCGACGGCACAGCGGGCAGGTGCAGACGGTCGTCTGCTCCTCCTCGTGCCGCGGGCTGAGCGCCCGGCTCCGCCAAGCTCCTTCCAGCATCGTGCAGGTCAGTCGGCAGATCTCGATGTCGGTGCCGACCTGGGGGAAGGCCGCTTCGATCACGCGCAGGCCGGTGTCGAGGTGCCTCAGCCTGGCGTAGCCCTCCTCGTCGGGCGGGAGGAACGCGGGCTGCGCCAGTCGCAGGGCTCCCTCCACATGGAGCGTGGTGCCGGCGTGGCGGGATCCGAGTGCGTCCAGCCGCTGCCGAGCGGCGTTCTGGGACCTTCGGTACTGTTCCGTGCTCCCCTTGATCCGTTTCACCAGGAGGTCGGCCAGGGTGTTCCCCGCCTCCGTGGGCCGGACCTGGGCGGGGGTGTCGGAGGGGAGGCCGAAGGTGACGTCCTGAGCCATGTGGTTCCTTTCGGGAGACGGCGCGCAGAGCCCCCCGCCCCTGCGGACGTGGGCGGCAGGGGAACCGCCCACGTGCTCGAACTGGGCTTCCCGGTACGGAAGTTGAACCGAGAAGCGGAACGAGACTCCCCAGAGAGTAAATGATCTACGCCATGACCCGGCGGTGATCTCCGTTACTGCTCAGGCCTCTTGAGCTGCGTACACTCCCACCCCGCCCACATAGGTGAGCGCCACCCTCGTCCCCGCGACCTCCGCAAGCGGACGATCGAACGGGTCCCGGTCCAGGACCACCAGATCCGCCAGCGCCCCCGCGCGCACCCGGCCGGACTCGTCGAGGTGGTTCACATACGCCGAGCCCGCGGTGTAGGCGGTCAACGCCTCGGTCAGGCCGATGCGTTCGGCGGGCAGGAACACCTCGACGCCCTCGCCGTCCGGGGCCACGCGGTTGACGGCGACATGGATCCCCTCCAACGGATCGGGGCTGCTGACCGGCCAGTCGCTGCCCGCGGCGAGCCTGGCGCCGGAGCGGAGCAGCGCGCCGAACGGGTACTGCCAGGCGGCCCGTTCGGGACCCAGGAAGGGAATGGTGAGCTCGTCCATCTGGGGTTCGTGGGCCGCCCAGAGGGGCTGGATGTTGGCGGTGGCGCCGAGCCGGGTAAAACGCGGCACGTCGTCGGGGTGCACGACCTGAAGGTGCGCCAGATGGGGTCGGGTGTCGCTCGGTCCGTTGGCGGTGCGGGCGGCCTCGATGGCGTCCAGGGCGTCGCGTACCGCCCGGTCGCCCAGGGCGTGGAAGTGGCACTGGAAGCCGAGCGCGTCCAACTCGGTGACGTACTTCGGCAGTTGTCCGGGATCGATGAAGCTCGTGCCCCGGTTGGCGGTGGCGCAGCCGCACTTGTCCAGATACGGGTCGAGCAGCGCGGCCGTCCCGGTCTCGGCGACCCCGTCCAGCATCAGCTTGACCGTGCTCGCCCTAAACCGGCCGTGGCTCAACGCGGCCCGCCGCTCCACGAGTTCGGGGATCTGTTCGGCCCCGCGTTCGCGGTCCCACCACAGGGAGCCGACGACACGCGCGGTGAGCGAGCCGTCCCGGGCGGCCGTCAGATACGCGTCGGAGGGGTCGTCCATGCCGAGGAAGGTTCCGACAAGCGCGTCCTGCCAGGCGGTGATGCCAAGAGAGTGCAGATGGCGCTGGGCGTGCAGCAGGGCGGCGAGCCGGTCGGCCGGTGTGGCCTGCGGGGTGAGGCGCCCGACGAGCTGCATCGCGCCTTCCTGGAGCGTGCCGCTCGGCTCGCCCGAGCCCGAGGCGTCCCGCTCGATCCGTCCGTCGACGGGGTCGGGCGTGTCCCGCGTGATGCCGGCGAGTTCGAGGGCGCGGCTGTTGACCCAGGCGCCGTGATGGTCCCGGTTGGGCAGATAGACCGGCCGGTCGGGGACGACGGCGTCCAGCAGCTCCTTCGTCGGCGTACCGCCCTCGAAAGCCTCCATCGACCAGCCGCCGCCGGTGATCCACTCCCGCTCCGGATGCGCGGCGGCGTACGCGCGCACGGCGGCCACGGTCTCCTTGGCCGTCTTGGCCCGGGTCAGGTCGCACTGGGTGAGTTCGAGACCGGCCGGGACCGGGTGGATGTGCGCGTCCTGGAAGCCGGGCAGCAGCAACCGCCCCGCCAGGTCGACCACTTCGGTCCGGGACCCCTTGAGGTCCAGGACCTCGTCGTGTCCTACGGCGGTGATGCGGTCGCCGGTGACGGCCACGGCGGTCGCGGTGCGGCCCTCGGGGGTGAGGACGGGGCCGCCGGTGAAGATGAGGTCTGCGTGCATGTTCCGTTCCTGTGAGGTCAGTCGGCTGAGCGGACCGGGCGGAGCCCGATGCCGGGTACGGCAGCGCCCTTTCGGGGGCGCGGGGCTGTATCGGATATGCGGCTCCGCCGCGTGGGCGCGACAAGCCCCCACCGGCCCGCGGGACGAGTCACCGCGCCTCCAGCGAAGTGCTGAGCAGCTGCGGCGCATCCGCATCCGTCCCTGAGCCCGTACGGAAGTACGGCGAGCGCCGCACCCACCTGGCCCACGCGGCGGCCACGAAGCCCGACGCGATCATCACCAGGGGAGTGCTGAGCAGGAACCAGCCGTTGTCCGCGCTGAGTTCGAAGTGATCGGTGGAGGTGTAGAAGGACCAGCCGAGATAGCCGCCGAGACCGAGCAGGGCCAGCGCGCTCAGGGTGGGCAGCACGACGGCCCGGACGCCCTGCTTCCAGTCCTCGCGCAGCAGTGAGCGGAAACGCACCGCCGCCGCGAGGGCCGTCAGGGCGTACGACAGGGCGACCACGATGCCGACCGCGCTCACCGTCGCCATGATCATGTCCGCGAGTCGCGGGATGACCAGCGCGAGGGCCGCGACCCCTGCCGCCAGGGCGCCGATCAGCACGGTCCCGGTGGCCGGAGTCCCGTACCGGGAGCTGACCTTGGACCACACCGGGCCGAGCGTACGGTCCCGGCTCATCGCGAACATCCCCCGAGCCGTCGGGATCACACCGGCCTGGAGCGAGGCCACCGCCGAGAACATGAGCGCCACCAGGGGCAGTGCGGCCAGCGGCTGCGAGGCGAGCCGGTCGCCGAAGTACGCCAGCCCCTCGGCCCCGTGCCCCGCCAGCTCCTGCTCGGACAGCACACGTTGGAAGGCGACCGAACCGAGCAGGAACAAGAACAGCATGGTCACCAGGGTGGTGAGGCCGGCGCGGGAGGCGTCCCGTGGATCGCGCACCTCCTCCGACACACTGAACGCGCTCTCGAAGCCCCAGTAGCAGAAGACCGACAGCAGCATGCCCTGCGCCAGCGCCGTCGCCGACGGGATCGCGAACGGGTCGAACCAGCTCAGGCTGAAGGGGTGCGGGCCGGTGACGATGCCGTATCCGCAGAAGCCCAGCAGGACGACGTACTCGAAGACCAGCAGGCCGCCCTGCAGCCGGGCCGCGGTCCGCACCCCCGTGACTGCGGTCAGCGTGACGGCGACCAGGACGAACACGCCCAGCGCGGTCGTCTGTGCCGTCGACCCCGGGTCCAGGGCGAGGCCGCCCAGCCGGCGCAGTCCGGCGTCGCCCGCCAGCTGGATCAGCGCCGAGCCGGTGACGGCCGTGGTGTAGGCGAGGAAGGCCACCGTCGCCACGATGTTCACCCAGCCGACCATGAAACCGAGCCAGGGGCTGAGCGAACGGCCCACCCACACATAGCCGTTGCCCGCGTTGGGCTCGACGCGGTTGAGCCGGGAGTAGGCGCCGGCGATGCCGAGGACCGGCAGGAACGCCAGCAGCATGATCGCCGGCAGATGCAGTCCGACGACCCCGGCCGTGACGCCGAGCCCGATGCCGATGCTGGTGGTCGCGGCCGTGCTGGAGGCGGCGATGGCGACGCCGTCGAGGACGCCGAGGGACTTGCGCAGGGTGGGCCCTGTGGAGGGGGCGTGGTCGGGCATGGCCGGTTCTCCGCTCGCACCGGGGGGCCTGGTAGGCCCCGGTGAGCCGACATGAAACTGTCCCGGGGCTTAACAGGTCAACGGTGTTGTCATAAGGTGCGGCCACGAGCCGGCGACCACGGCCCACGGAGGCACCCATGAGCGACCGCGTCGTCCCGCCCGCCGCCCGGCGGCGCAGGCGCCCCACCAAGCAGGGCGTCGTGCTGTCCGAGGAACTGATCGTCGAGACGGCGCTCAGGCTGATCGAGGAGCACGGGGCCGACGCCCTCTCGGTGCGCCGCCTCGGCCACGCCCTCGGCGCCGACCCCAGCTCGCTGTACCGCTACTTCCGGCACACCGACGACCTGATGCTGGCCGTCGCCGACGAGCTCATCGGCCGGACGCTGCGCATCTGGCGCCCCACCGGCGACTGGCGCGCCGACCTGCGCGACCTCGGCCTGCGCATGCACGCGGGCGCCCTCGCCCACCCCCGTGCTGCGGTGCTCAGCTCGCACCGGGTCACCGGCCGCGGTCACGAGATCCACGCCGTCGAGACCATCCTCGGCGTGCTCCGTGAAGCGGGCTTCCCCGACCCCGACGCGGTGCGGATCTACCACGCCTTCGTCGACCAGGCCCTCGCCTTCGCCGCCCTCGACTCGGCGAGCACCGCGCTGCCGAAGCCGGCCCGGGAGGCGGAAACGACCGTGTGGCGCACGACGTACGCCAAGCTGCCCGCCGACACCCACCCGCACATCGCCGCGACCGCCCGCCACCTCGTGGCCGACATGCCGCGCAGCTCCTACCCGGCTGCTCTGGAGATGCTGCTGAGTGCGGCGGCGGCCCGACTTGCGGAGATCGGCGACTGGCCCGAGGCCTCTCGGGACACACTGGGTACGTCCGTCAACACCGCCCCGACAGGAGAGCGTTCACCGATGACCAACCCGCCCGCACGCCCCGCCAAGCAGCGCAAGCAGGACACCCTGAACCGCCTGGAGCACGACGAGGACGTGTGGGTCGCCACCGCGAACGCCGACGGGGGAGTGCCGTTCCTCGTGCCGCTGTCCTTCCGCTGGGACGGCTCGACACTGCTCCTGGCCACCCCGGCCACCAGTCCCACCGGCCGGAACCTGAAGGCGACCGGCAGGACCCGCCTCGGACTCGGGCCGACCCGGGACGTCGTGATGATCGAGGGCACGGTCGAGACGTTCACCCCCGCCGAGCTGGGCGCGGAGGAAGCCGACCGCTTCGCGGCCGCCACCGGCTTCGAGCCGCGTGAACTCGCCACGCCCTACCTGTACTTCCGGGTCCGGCCGACCAGGGTGCAGGCCTGGCGCGAGGTCAACGAGCTCGCCGGGCGCGAGCTGATGCGGGACGGGGAGTGGCTGGTCGCCGACTGAACCGGGCGGTTCGGGATATCCGAGAGGTGGAGGGCAGCGGGACAGGCACGTCCCGCGCCCCGAACCGTTCGGAGGAGACATGGCATTGGTCAAAGCAGGCCTCGTGGTGCTCGACTGCGCCGAGCCGGAGAAGCTCGCCGGGTTCTACAAGGAGCTGCTGGACGCCGAGGAGACCCACGAGAGCGCCAACCGCGTGGAGATCCTGGGCGCCGGGGGGACCCGGATGGCGTTCCGGCGGGACATGAACGCGACGCCGCCGAGCTGGCCGCGCCCCGAGAACTCCCTCCAGGCCCACCTCGACTTCGTCGTCGAGGACCTGGACGAGGCCGAGCGCAGGGTCGTCGGGCTCGGCGGGCGGCCCCTGGAGACGAAGGACGCCTCCGGCCCGTTCGAGGAGCGCGGGTATGCCGACCCGGCGGGACACTCCTTCACCCTGCGCTGTGTCCCGCCGACGGCACCCAAACAGAGCTGACGTCAGTCCCGGCCGCCCTTGTCGTCGGCCGGCCAGACCCCGGTGGACCGCTCGATGGCCTTCGCGCCTCCGCGGTCCACCGCGCTGCGCACCACCGCGAAGATGGCGCCCTGGACGGCCGCGGCCAGCAGGATCTCCCCCCAGCCGCGATCCCGGTCCAGCGCGTCGGGAGCGTCGTCCTCGTGCCGGATCGCCTTCCACGTCTTCTGGAAGGCGAGCCCCGCCAGCGCCCCGCTCGACCAGCCCAGCGCGAACCCGACGGGCTTGTAGAAGAGGGGGAGCTTCAACTTCTTCTTCTTGGCCATGTGCGTCTCCTGTGTCCGTGTCGGTCAGTGCTGGTCCGGCACCGGGTCCGGCGGGGTCCCGTCGCCGAACGGCCGTCCGCCCAGCTCCTCGCGGTGGTGCGCGGTCAGCCAGCCCTCCGGGTCCGGCCCGAGCGGCACGATGCCGGTCGGATTGATCCCGGAGTGCACCTGGTAGTAGTGCCGTTTGATGTGGTCGAAGTCGACCGTGTCACCGAAGCCCGGCGTCTGGTAGAGGTCGCGGGCGTAACCCCACAGCACCGGGTTCTCGGTCAGCTTCCAGCGGTTGCACTTGAAGTGACCGTGGTAGACGGCGTCGAAGCGGACCAGCGTGGTGAACAGCCGGATGTCCGCCTCGGTGATCGTGTCGCCGACCAGATAGCGCTGCCGGGCCAGCCGCGGCGTCAGCAGCTCCAGGCGCCTGAAGACGCCCGCGCAGGCTTCCTCGTACTCCTCCTGCTCGGTGGCGAAGCCCGCTCGGTACACACCGTTGTTGACGTCCTCGTAGACGTCCGCCATCACGGTGTCGATCTCGTCGCGCAGCGCCCTCGGGTACAGGTCCGGGGCGCCGTCCCGGTGCAGGGCCGTCCACTCGGTGGCGAGGTCCAGGGTGATCTGCTGGTAGTCGTTGGTCACCAACTTGCCGCTCGGCACGTCCACGATCGCGGGCACGCTCACCCCGCCCGGGTGGCCGGACTCGCGCCGGTCGTAGGCCTCGCTCAGAAAGCGGATGCCGAGGACCGGGTCGCGGTCGTCCGGATCGAGGGTGAAGCGCCAGCTGCGGTCGTCCTGGATCGGGTCCGCGACGGCCAGTGACAAGGCGTTCTCCAGGCCGAGCAGCCGCCGCGACACCAGGGACCGGCTCGCCCACGGACAGGCCCGGCTGACGACCAGCCGGTAGCGGCCCGCCTCCACGGGCCATCCGTCGCGGCCGTCCGCGGTGATGCGGTCGGTGAAATGGACCTTGGACCGCTTGAACGTCTTGTTGCCGTACGCGCGGTTGCCGCTCATGCTGCCTCCTGCCTTGCGGGCACTCTTCCCACCGCGTTCCCAGATTTCGGCGTGTGAGCCGCCCCGCCGGGGGCAGTCGGCGAAGGTGAGCGGGACATCCACCGAGAATTCCGAAACCAACGAGGACCGGCGGACACGGGTCACCGTCCTGGTCGCGCTCGTCGCCAACCTGGTGATCGCGGTCGCCAAGGCGGTCGGCGGCCTGATCGCGCATTCGCCGGCCCTGCTGTCGGAGGCGGCCCACTCCGTGGCCGACAGCCTCAACGAGGTCTTCCTCCTCGCCGCGCTGCGCCGCAGCCGCCGCCCCGCCGACCAGCGCCACCCCTTCGGCTACGGCAAGGAGCGCTACTTCTGGTCGCTGCTCGCCGCCGTCGGCATCTTCGTCATGGGCGGCTGCTTCTCCTTCTTCCAGGGCTTCGAGGCCCTGCGCGGCGGCGCCGAGGAGAAGCTCAGCGGATACGTCGCGGGCCTGATCGTGCTCGGCGTCGCCCTCCTCGCCGAGGGTGCCTCCCTGGTGCGGGCCCTGTACCAGATGCACCGGCAGGGCGGCACCGGGGACGGCCTGCGCGACCCGGCCCTGCGCACGGTGATCGCCGAGGACGGCACGGCGGTGCTCGGCGTCACTCTCGCCATGGCCGGCATGGCCCTGCACATGGTCACCGGGGAGGTCGTGTGGGAGGCGTCCGCGTCGCTGGCGATCGGGGCGCTGCTCGTCTTCGTCGCCTACCGGCTGGGCCGCGACGCGCGCGACCAGCTGATCGGCGCCGCCGCCGACCCGGAGACCAGCGACCGGATCCGGTCCCTGCTGGCCGCGCAGCCCGAGATCGACAGCGTGGAGGCGCTGTTCACGATGCAGACGGGGCTGGAGTCCTGCCTGGTGGCCGCGCGGGTCGACCTGGTGCCGGGCATGGACAGCGAACGGGTCGAGGAGGTCGCCGTCCGTATCAAGCGGTCGGTCGCCGCCACCTTCCCGGAGGCGGACCAGATCTTCCTGGACATCACCGACCGGCCCGCCCGGGAGGCACGAGAAAGCCCCGCCGCGACGGGGGAACGCGGCGGGGCCTGAGGCTCAGGTGCCCGTCGGGTGGAGCTTCATGCGTACCCGCCCAAGATTTTTGCCCGAGGGCGGGGACGCGCTTCCGGATCAGTCCGTGTCGGCCGGTTCGAGCACGAAGACCGGGATCTCCCGGTCCGTCTTCTTCTGGTAGTCGGCGTACGGCGGATAGGCCGCCACCGCGCGCTCCCACCACTCGGCCTTCTCGGCGCCGGTGACCTCACGGGCGGTCATGTCCCGCTTCTCCGGCCCGTCCTGGAGCTCCACCCGGGGGTCGGCCTGGACATTGTGGTACCAGACCGGGTGCTTGGGCGCCCCGCCCAGCGAGGCGACCGCGGCGTACCGCCCGTCGTGCTCGACCCGCATCAGCGGAGTCTTGCGGATCTTGCCGCTCCTGCCACCCACGGTGGTCAGAATGATGACGGGCATTCCCGTGTTCTGCAGGGTGGTGCCCTTGGTGCCGCCGGAGCCCTCGTACAGCTCCACCTGCTCGCGCACCCACCCGGTAGGACTGGGCTCGTACTCGCCCTCGAGAGGCATGTCATCCGTCCCATCGTCGTCGTGTACTACGGCTTGCTGGCTGACACCGTCATTCAACACCTGAGCCCCGAGGATTCATCCGTTCCGGAGGCTCGGGTTCGATCGGGCTCCATGACCTCGGAGGTAATCGCGCATGCCGGTCGCCGCGGGCACAGTGAGAGCCGGCCGAAGGAGAGGATCACCGATGACCACCACCACCGCGACGACGACCCGTGCCGTGATCGAGGAACTGCTGCGGCGCATCGGCGCGGGCGACCCGGAGCGGATCGCCGAGCTCTACGCCGACCAGGGCGACTGGAAGCTGAACTGGCCGCAGGACGAGCACGGCCGCCCCGCCACCCCGTGGATCCGGCCCCGCTCGAGCCGGGCGGACGCCGCCGCCCACTACCGCGAACTGGCCGCCCATCACCTCCCGGGTCGGGCGGCCACCGAGATCGAGCGCATTCTCGTCGACGGCGCCGACGCGGTGGTCCTCGGCGAGATCCGGCAGACCGCCCGGGCGACTGGGCGTCCCTATCGCGCCAGGTTCGCCCTGCATCTGACCGTCGAGGACGGACTGATCGTCCGCCACCACGTCTACGAGGACAGCCTCGCCGTCGCCCGCGCCTTCGCACCGTGACGGTCACGACGGCAGCATCATCCGCACGGCCAGCCCCATGATCACGCCGCTCGACACCACGGCCGTCACCAGCCGCCCCCGCCTGCCGGTCAGCACCCTGCCGAGCAGTGCGCCACCCCCGGCCAGCAGGAGCTGCCAGCTCGCGGACGCGAGGAAGGCCGCCACGACGAACACACCCTGTTCCAGGGGGCGGACCGCGTCGGTGGTGCGGGTGCCGAGGACCAGGGCCGCGAAGTAGATCACGGTGGTCGGGTTGAGCAGGGTGATCCCGAGCAGTGCCAGATAGGCCCGCGCGGGGCTCGGGGGAGGCGGGTCGTCGCGCGTGGTGAGCCGACGGCCGCGGTACTGGCGTACGGCGACGACCGCACCCCGCACCGCCAACGCGAGCAGCAGCAGGGCGGAGGCCCAGCGCAGCGGCCCGAGGGCCGGACGCAGGGTGGCGGCGAGGGCGGAGCCTCCGACCGCGGCCACCAGGGCGTACAGCCCGTCGGCGGTCGCGACGCCGAGTGCGGCACAGGCCCCGGTGCGCAGGGAGGTACGGGCGGTGAGGGAGACGAGATAGGTCGCGACCGCGCCGACGGGCACGGCGATGCCGTATCCCGCGAGCAGCCCCGCGACGAGCGCGGCGGTCACGACGTGGGAGGCGTCGGTCCCCACGGTCGGCCGGACTGCTGCTGGAACCGCACCGGACGAACGGCGGCGGTCAGCGGCAGAAGGACAGCGAAGGTCGACATGGCCGGATTCTGGGGGCCGCCGGGGGTCGGCGGCAACCGAATTACCGGGGGCGATCCCCGGCCAGATCGCGCATCCGGGGGATCTGGCCGAACTTGCCGTCCCGGAACTAGATGCCCGGGGCATCCAATGGGAACACGTACGAGGCGCCCTTCGTCTGCGAGGTCTTCCATGACGGAAACGGAACCCGTCGCCTTCCCCCAGGACCGGACCTGCCCCTACCACCCGCCCGCCGCCTACGCTCCTCTGCGCGCCTCCCGCCCACTGACCCGCATCCGGCTCTACGACGGCCGTCCTGCCTGGTTGGTGACCGGACACGCACTCGCCCGCGACCTGCTCGCCGACCGACGGCTGTCCACCGACCGAACCCACCCCGACTTCCCGGCCCCCACCGAACGCTTCGCGGCGGTCAAGGACCGGAAGGCCGCGCTGCTGGGTTACGACGATCCCGAGCATCACGCCCAGCGCCGCAGGATGATTCCCAGCTTCACGCTCAAACGCGCCGCGGGACTGCGTCCGCAGATCCAGCGGATCGTGGACGAGCGACTCGACGCGATGATCGAACAGGGGCCGCCGGCCGAGCTGGTGAGCGCCTTCGCGCTGCCCGTGCCCTCGACGGTGATCTGCGCACTCCTCGGTGTCCCGTACGCCGATCACGACTTCTTCGAAGGGCAGTCGCGCCGGCTGCTGCGCGGACCGACGGCCGCCGACACCCGCGACGCGCGCGACCGGCTGGACGCGTACTTCGAGGAGCTGATCGACCGCAAGCGGCGGGACCGCGAGCCCGGCGACGGCGTGCTGGACGAACTGGTCCACGAGGGCGCCGTGGACCGCGGGGAGCTGATCGCACTGGCGACCATCCTGCTGGTCGCCGGACACGAGACCACCGCGAACATGATCTCGCTCGGCACCTACACCCTTCTGCAACACCCTGACCGGCTGGCCGAGTTGCGGGCCGATCCGGCTCTCCTGCCCACCGCCGTGGAGGAGTTGATGCGACTGCTGTCCATCGCGGACGGACTGCTGCGGATGGCGGTCGAGGACATCGAGCTCGACGGGGCGACGATCCGGTCCGGCGACGGCGTGGTGTTCTCGACCTCGGTCATCAACCGCGACGAGAACGTCTACCCCGCCCCGGACAGCCTCGACTGGCACCGTTCCGCCCGCCAGCACGTCGGGTTCGGCTTCGGCATCCACCAGTGCCTGGGACAGAACCTGGCCCGCGCGGAGATGGAGATCGCCCTGCGCACCCTCCTGGAGCGGCTGCCCACGCTGCGCCTGGCCGCCCCGGCGGTCGAGATCCCCTTCAAGCCCGGCGACACCATCCAGGGGATGCTGGAACTCCCCGTGACCTGGTAAGAGGCTCCGTCCATGCACATCGACATCGACAAGGACGTCTGCATCGGGGCCGGCCAGTGCGCCCTGGCCGCCCCGGGCGTCTTCACCCAGGACGACGACGGATTCGGCGAACTGCTGCCCGGCCGGGAGGACGGCGCCGACGACCCGATGGTGCGCGAGGCGGCCAGGGCCTGCCCTGTCGGGGCCATCGCGACGTCCGACTGATCAGCCGGAACGGGAGGTCCCTGCGGAAACCGTCACGGCCGGACGAGGTCCATCAGTGACCGGGCCGCCTCCCGTGCCTCCTTGGCCGGCCCGGTGCTCCGGGTGATGCCGGCCGTGACCATCGCCCCCTCGGCCAGCAGGAACAGCTGGCCGGCCAGGGCGTCCGGGAGCCCGGCGTCCGCCACGAGAGCGGCGAGGTAGGCGCGGAACGCCCCTTTGTGCGCCCGCACCTGGGCCGTCACCCGGCTCGACGTCGCGCCCAGTTCGCCGTGGGAATTGATCCACGCGCACCCGCGGAACCCGTCCTCCCCGAACCACCGCTCCAGCCAGTCGAAGACGGCGAGGATCCGCTCCCGGGGGTCCTCGCCGCGCTCCACGTACTGCGCGAGCCGCCCCCGCCACCGCACGTCACGGCGCTCCAGGTATGCCTCCACCAACTGCTCCTTCGCGGGGAAGAGCTGGTACAGCCGCTTGAGCGAGACCCCCGACGCGCCGCGGATGTCGTCCATGCCGACGGACTGGATGCCCCGGCCGTAGAACAGCTCCTCGGCGGCGTCCAGTGCCTGCTCCCGGGCGGTCGCGCTGTCCATGCCGGGTCACTCCTTGACGTGAGAACGTGCGTTCTCCTACGGTAGCAGCCACGCCTGAGAACGCACGTTCTCCCTTTCCGGCCACGGAGGATGACATGACCGACCGCCCGCCCCTGCCGCCCTTCACCCGCGAGAGCGCGGCTCGGAAGGTGCAGGCCGCCGAGGACGCCTGGAACACCCGTGACCCGCACAAGGTGGCGCTCGCGTACTCCGAGGACTCGGTGTGGCGCAACCGCGACACCTTCGTCACCGGCCGCGCCGAGATCGTCGAGTTCCTCACCGCGAAGTGGGCGCGCGAGCAGGAGTACGCGCTGCGCAAGGACCTGTGGGCCTTCGACGGCAACCGCATCGCCGTCCGCTTCCAGTACGAGTGCCGGGACGCCGACGGCCAGTGGTGGCGCGCGTACGGCAACGAGCTCTGGGAGTTCGACGAGCACGGGCTGATGACCCGGCGCGAGGCCGGCATCAACGACGTACCGATCGAGGAGAAGGAGCGCCGGGTCCTCGGCCCGCGGCCCGAGACCGAGCGCGGGGCGACCTTCCCGCTTCAGTAGGGTCGGCGGGTGATCGAACAGGCCGGAAAACCCTTCCTCTACGTCGTCGTCTGCGCAGCCGGGATCGCCGCGGGCGTCGGCGAACTCATCACCGCTGCCCAGGAAGAGGGCTGGGAGGTCGGAGTCATCGCCACGCCCGTCGCGATGAACGGCTTCTTCGACACCGCCGCCGTCGAGGCCCGGACCGGCCGTCCGATCCGCTCCGCCTGGCGCAGCCCCGCCGACCCGCGCCCCTTCCCGCCGCCGGACGCCGTGGTGGTCGCGCCCGCCACCTTCAACACCGTCAACAAATGGGCGGCCGGCCTGGGCGACACCCTCGCCGTGGGCACCCTGTGCGAGGCGTCGGGCCTCGGTGTCCCCATCGCCGTACTGCCGTGTGTGGCCGACGCGTTGGCCGCCCATCCCGCCTACCAGGACAGCCTGATACGGCTGCGGGGGATGGGGGTGCGGTTCGGTCCGCCCTTCGCGGGGGAGCCGGGGGCCGAGTTCGCGTGGAAGCAGGCGCTGGAACTGCTCAGACGGTGAGCTGCCACGGGGTGCCGATGGGCAGCCACTGCACCTGCGGGCCCTCGGCGAGCAGCTTCTCGGCAGTCTGTCGGCCCTCCTGGAAGTGCGACCAGCCCTCGTAGTGGACGGGCAGCACGGTGTGCGGACGCAGCAGGCCGCACAGCTCCACCGCCCGGGCCGCGGTCATCGTGTAGCGGACCGGTCCGGTCACCGGGAAACGCACACCGCCCAGGTGCAGCAGCGCGGTCCCCACGTCCACCCGGCGGGCGACCTCGCGCACCCCGTCGTACAGGACCGTGTCGCCCGAGATCCACAGCGCGCCGTGCTCCTGCCCCTGCCAGCTCAGCGCGAAGCCGGTCACCTCGCCGACGACGGGGCGGGAGAAGCGGGGGCCGTGGCGGGCCGGGGTGGCCGTGACCCCGATGGTGGGGCGGCCCGGTGTCTGGAGCCGCCAGGTCGTCCACGGGTCGAGTCCGCGGGCGTTGCCGCCCAGCCGACGGGCCCCGGACGGTGTCGTCAGTACGACGTCCGCCCTCGGCAGCAGGGCGCGTCCGGCCGTGTCCAGGTTGTCGGCGTGATGGTCATGGGTGAGCAACACCGCGTCCAGCGGCGGGAGTTCGGCGGCCGGCACGGCCGGTCCCGCGGTCTTGCGGGAGGAGGTGCCCCAGCCGAAGGAGTAGCGGCGACCGGGTGGGTCGAACGTCGGATCCGTCAGCAGTCGCCGGCCGGCGACCTCGATCAACGTGGTCGGACCGCCGATGTGCGTGACACGGATCTCCGTCATACGACGGTCCCTTCCGGAGGTCCGGGGCGGCATACGGCAACCGCCCCGGACGGTGGGCTACTCGGCGTGCGACACGGCCCAGTCGAGGGCGTGGTCGGCGACCTCCTCCCAGCCGGGCGCGGCGGGCAGCAGATGGGGGCGGCCCGCGAACTCCCTGACCTCGGTGACCGTGTTCGACTTGTAGTGCCTGGCGTTGGACTGCTGCACCTTGGGCGGCATCAGATGGTCCAGCTCGCCCGAGACGAACAACAGGGGCGCGCGGTCGTCGTTGTGGTAGTTCACGTACGTGCTCTGGTGGCCGGGCCGCAGCGTCGCCAGGGCGCTGTCCCAGAAGATGCTGCCGGACGCGGGGACCGCGTAGCGCCGGTACAGCGCGCGGGACTCCTCCTCCGGGAACGTGTTGGTGAAGGCGTAGTGCCACTGCTCGAAGGTGAGAGCGACCGCACGGTGCCGGTTGGCGGGGTTCTTCAGCACGGGGAACGCCGCCTTGATCTGGGTCAGCGGCACCACCGCGACGCCCTCCGTGGGCGCCGAGTTGAGGGCGACGCCCGCCGCCCCGAGCCCCCGGTCGAGCAGCAGCTGGACGAAGACACCCCCGGCGGAGTGGCCGATCAGAACGGGAGGTCGGTCCAGCCCGCGGACCAAGGTCTCCAGACTGTCGAGGATCTGTTGGACCGTCACTTTCTCGATCGGTGCCGGATCGGCGTTGAGCGACTCGACCTCCACCTCGAAGCCGGGGTAGGCGGGGGTGAGAACGCGGTAGCCGCGTTTCTCGTAGTGGGCGGTCCACTGCTCCCAGCTCCGTGGGGTGACCCAGAAGCCGTGGATGAGGACGATGGTGTCCGGAGCGCTCATGGCGCCTCCTTCGCGGGTGTCAGCGGGTGGCGCGGTACGCGGCCTCGATGTGCCGGACGACGGTGTCCGGGCGGGACATCATCACGACGTGCGAAGCCCCCTTGGCCTCGACGACCCTGCTGCCGGCGCGCTCGGCCATGAACCGCTGCGCGGCGGGCGGGATGACGCGGTCGGCGCCGGCGACGACGTACCACGACGGCAGGGACTTCCACGCCGGCACGCCGCTGTGGGAGCCCAACCCGCCTGTGCTGCCCGGGCGTTGGGACACCGCCATCACGCGCGTCAGCGAGCGCGGCAGGTCCTGGGCGAAGACGTCGTGGAACTTCGCCGGGTCGATGTAGCCGTCGGTGCCGGGATCGGTGCTGCCGGGGATCGGGTACGGCCGGGTGACCAGCGCTCCAGGCAACTGGCTGCCGGGGAACCGGCCCGCCAGGTCCAGCGCGGTCTCGCCCTTGTCGGGCGCGAACGCGGCCACGTACACGAGCGCCTTGACGTTCGGGTTGGCGAGCGCGGCATTGGTGATGACTTCGCCGCCGTAGGAGTGGCCGACCAGGATGACCGGGCCGGGGAACGTGGCGACGACGCTGGAGACGTAGGCCGCGTCACCGGCGAGGTCACGCAGCGGATTGGCCGGGGCGATGACGTCGTAACCCGCCTTGAGCAGACGGGAACCGACCTCGTTCCAGCCGGACGCGTCGGCGAAGACGCCGTGCACGAGGACGACGGTCGGTCTGGTGCCGGAGGCGGCCGAGGCGGGCGTCGCCGCGGTGCCGACGGTGAGCGCACCGCCCGCCGCGACGAGACCGCCGAGGACGCGACGGCGGGACTGGCTTTCGGAGACCATGCCTTGGGGGTTCCTTCCGGGGTCAGGAGTTGAGGAAGTCCAGCAGGTCGGCGTTGAGCTGGTCCTTGTGCGTGTCGGTGATGCCGTGCGGGGCGCCCGCGTAGACCTTCAGCGTCGCGTTCTTGATCCGCGCCGCCGACGCCCTGCCGCCCACCTCGAAGGGCACGACCTGGTCGTCGTCGCCGTGGACCACCAGCGTCGGCACGTCGAACGCGTCCAGGTCGGGGCGGAAGTCGGTCGCGGAGAAGGCCGCGACAGACTCGAAGGCGTTGCGATGCCCGGCCTGGAGCCCCTGCCGCCAGAAGGCGTCCCGAGCGCCCTGGGAGACATCGGCGCCGGGCCGGTTGTTGCCGAAGAACGGTCCGTCGGCCAGATCCCGGTACAGCTGCGAACGGTCGGCGAGCGAACCGGCGCGGATCCCGTCGAACACCTCGACCCGCACACCGCCGGGGTTGTCGTCGGTCCTGAGCATGAACGGCGGTACGGCGGAGACGAGCACCAGCTGGGCGATACGGCTGGTGCCGTGCCGGCCCACGTAGCGGGCGACCTCGCCGCCGCCCGTGGAGAAGCCGACCAGGGTCACGTCCCGCAGATCGAGCGTGTCGATCAGGGTGGCGAGGTCGTCGGCGTAGGTGTTCATCTCGTTGCCGGTCCACGTCTGCGTGGACCGGCCGTGTCCGCGCCGGTCGTGGGCGACGACACGGAACCCGTGGGAAGCCAGGAAGAGTTGTTGGGCCTCCCAGCTGTCGGAGTTCAGCGGCCAGCCGTGGCTGAGCACCACGGGCCGGCCCAGGCCCCAGTCCTTGTAGAAGATCTCGGCTCCGTCGGCTGCGGTGACGTACGGCATGGGAGCGCTCCCGTCTGCGAGACGTTGTCCGGCGCCCTGATCCTCGTTCGGCCGGCGGTGTCCCCGGACCCCGTGGAACGCGTAGTCGTGACCGGCCTCAGAGTCCGGGCGTCTCCCTCAACTGCCGCCGGGACCGTACGTCGAGCTTCCGGAAGATCTTCCGCAGGTGGTAGTCGACGGTGCTCGCGCTGATGAACAGCTGCGCGGCTATCTCGGCGTTGGTCGCGCCGCCGCGGGCGAGCCGGGCGATGGCGAGCTCCTGCGGGGTGAGCGCACCCGTCTTTCCGGCCGTCGCCCGGCCCGGGCTCTCACCGGTCGCGGCCAGCTCCTGGGCCGCCCGGCCCGCGTACGCCGTGGCACGCATCCCGTCGAACAACTCCCAGGCGGTACGCAGCTGTTCACGGGCGTCCTTGCGGCGCTTGCGGCGGCGCAGCCACTCTCCGTAATGGAGGTGGGTGACGGCGAGGTCGGCCCGGGCCCGGGTGCCGGACAGCAGGGCGATCGACCTGCGGTACAGGGCTTCGGCGTCGTCCGCGGTGGCGAGCAGGGCCTGGCAGCGCGCCAGCAGACCGCGGCTCCAGGGGGTGTCGGTGGCCGCGACCCGGGCGGCGAGCACACCCAGGGTCGAGGTGGCCAGGACACGGTCGCCGCAGCGGACGGCCGCCTCGATCAGCGGGGGGAGCAGCCGGGAGTGGAAGCCGATCAGGTCGTGCCCGGTCAGTTCGTGGGTGATGGTGCGGGCCCGGGCGTAGTCGCCCTGTCCCAGGGCCAGGATCACCATGCCGATCCGGGCGATGGACTCGACCGCGCCGTTGCCCAGCCAGGTGCCGGCTTCCATCGACCCGTGCAGGACCGCTTCCAGATCGGTCGTCTCGGCGCGCCAGGCCAGCAGTTCCGGATGACGGTACAGCTCCCACAGGTCCTCGGTGGCGCCCATCGCCGTGCGGATCTGGTGGCCCTGGGTGAACGCGTCGTCGGCCGTGGCGAGTTGGCCCAGGATCGTCTCGTGCATGACGGTGCAGTACAGGGCGCTGTCCAGCTGGAACAGGGCGCCGGTACGCCGGGCGACGTCCGCGGCTCGCTCCATCACAGCGCTCTGCGCCTGCTCGTCCCACAGCATCATCGACAGCGTGACGGTGGGCAGATAGGTGCGCAGCACCTCCTCGTCCGGGGTGCCGGAGTTCAGCACGTACGCGTGGGCGCGCCGCATGTGCGGCACCGCCTCCTCGTAGCCGTCGATGACGAGGACGGCGAACGCCCGTAGCACCAGGTCGGATCCGGTGGCGTCGGCGGTGCGCGGCAGCAGGTCGTCGATGGTGCGGGCGATCTCGGTCACCGTGGTGTCGCGGATGAGGTGTTCCGCGGTGACGGCCCGGTCCACCGCCCGCAGCAGGGCCTCGCGGGCGAGGTCAGGGTCCCGGTCGGCGAGGGCCCGCGCGGCACGCAGGCACAGCGCCGGGGCCAGGGCGAAGGATCCGGCGTCGCCGAGGGCGAACACCGCATGGGCGCGGACCAGCAGCGCCCGTCCCCGTTCGGTGTCGTCGAGGAACCCGATGTCGATCGCGTCGAGAAGCGCCTCCGCCTGCAGCGCCGCCCCGGCGGCCAGCGCGGCCTCCGCCGCGGCTAACAGTCGTCCGGCGCGCAGCCCGCCCTCCGGTGTCAGTTCGGCCGCCCGGGTCAGAAAGGTGGCACGGGCCGTGAAACCGCCCCGGGCGCCCGCCCGGTCGGCCGCGCGGGCCACCTCCGCGGCCACGGCGGTGGCCGGACCGATCGCCGCCGCGGCGAGATGCCAGGCCCGCCGGTCGGTGTCCGCCGGGCGGTCGGTGACCTCGGCCAGCGCCCGGTGGGCCCGCCCCCGCTCGACGCTGGTGGCTCCGCTGTACACCGCCGAGCGCACCAGGGGATGCCGGAACTCCACCGTGGAACGCACCACCACGAGCCGTGCCGCCTCCGCCGGACCGGAGGCCTCGGGGCCGATCCCGAGCCGTCGTGCGGCGCCCGAGACATAGCCGAGATCGCCGCCCGCCTCGGCGGCAGCGAGCAGCAGCCACATCTGCGAGGGCGCCGGCAACGCACGCACCTGCCGCAGATAGTGCGCCTCCGAACGGCCGCCCACCGGCAGTGGTTCGGGCAGCGCGAGCGAGCCGGAGAGCTGGTCGGCGGTCAGCTCCTGACCGAGGTCGGCCAGCGCGAGCGGGTTGCCCGCGGTCGCCGCCACGATGCGTGCCGCGACGCGTGCGTCGAGCGGTCCGGCGACCGTTTCCCGCAGCAGCTCCAGGGCGAAGGGCTCCTCCAGGCCGGCGACTTCGGTGACGGGCAGCCCCGCGGGTGCCTCGAACCCCGTCCGTGCCGCGAACAGCAGCCCGACACCCTCCGCGTGCACCCGCCGCCCCACGAACGCGAGCACCGCCAGGGACTCGTCGTCCAGCCACTGCGCGTCGTCCACGCAGGCCAGCACCGGTCGTCGCTTCGCCGCCTCCGCGAGGAGGGTGAGGGTGGCGAGCCCCACCAGGAACCGGTCGGGGGCCGGTCCGTCGGCCAGCCCGCACGCCACCCGCAGCGCCTCGTGCTGGGTGACGGGCAGCGCACCCGGTTCCTTGAGCCCCTCCATCACCGGCACCAGCAGCCGGTGCAGTGCGGCGAACGGGAACCCGGACTCCGACTCCACCCCGGCCACCCGCAGCACCCGCAGATCGGCGCCCTCCGCGGCCGCGTGGTCGAGCAGCGCGGACTTCCCGACGCCCGCGTCACCACGCAGCAGCACCACCCGGCTCAGCCCCTCCCGCAGGGCCGACACCAGGCCTTCGAGCTCTTTCCGTTCCCCGAGCCGTCCCTTGAGGATCACGCGAACGCCCTTCAGGGAGGCCTCAGTTGTGAGGGAGCCTTGGAGTTCTGGTGAAGTCCCGTCATTCAACCAATTACGGACGAGCCGTGTCCCGGGAACGGTTGACACCTCGGGCCCCGCGCGCACCTCACGCCGTACGCTCCCCTTCATGACCATCCGGAAGGCGGGAGCAGCAACGATGCAGTACGTGAAGCTCGGTTCGACCGGCCTGGACGTGTCGCGGATCTGTCTGGGGTGCATGACCTACGGCCTGCCCGACCGCGGCGTCCACGAGTGGACCCTCGACGAGGACGCGTCGAGGCCGCTGATCCGCCAGGCGCTGGACGCCGGCATCAACTTCTTCGACACGGCCAACGTGTACTCCGACGGCACCAGCGAGGAGATCGTCGGCAAGGCGCTGCGGGACTTCGCGAACCGTGACGAGATCGTCCTGGCGACCAAGGTGAACGGCCGGATGCGGACGGGGGTGAACGCCGCCGGACTGTCCCGGAAGGCGATCATGGCGGAGATCGACCACAGTCTGAGCCGCCTCGGCACCGACTACGTCGACCTCTACCAGATCCACCGCTACGACCCCCACACCCCCGTCGAGGAGACGATGGAGGCCCTGCACGACCTGGTCAAGGCGGGCAAGGTGCGCTACATCGGGGCGAGTTCGATGTACGCCTGGCAGTTCTCCAAGATGCAGTACACGGCCGAGCGGCACGGCTGGACCAAGTTCGTGTCCATGCAGAACCACTACAACCTCCTCTACCGCGAGGAGGAGCGCGAGATGCTGCCCCTGTGCGCGGACCAGGGCGTGAGCGCACTGCCTTGGAGCCCCCTCGCCCGCGGCCGGCTGACCCGCGACTGGGGCACCGTCACCGAACGCAGCGCGGGCGACAACTTCGGCGGCCGTCTCTACCTGGAGAGCGACCGCACCATCGTCGAGGCGGTCACCCGCATCGCGACCGACCGAGGCGTCCCCCGCGCCCAGGTGGCCCTGTGCTGGCTCCTGCACCAGAGCACGGTGGCGGCACCGATCGTGGGCGCCGCCAGACCGCACCACATCGAGGACGCGACGGCAGCGGTGGAACTGGAACTGAGCGAGAAGGAGATGGAGGAGCTGGAGAGCCCCTACACGCCCCGTCCGATCTCCGGCCACTGAGGCGCCCTTCAGGGGCGCGGGGCTGTATCGATGTGCGGCTACCGCCGCGTGGGCGCGACCAGCCACAACGGACCCGCAGTCGCCATACGGCTCTGCCGGCGCGGCGCTAGTGCGGCCCCTGCGGTGCGAACTCCGTACCGCACGGGCCCGCCCCCTCACTCTCGGCCAGAGCGACGCGGTCACCCCGCATCGACACCGTCCGGTAGTACTCCCCGATCCGCTCGGCCGACCGCCCCACGTAGTGACCGATGAAGGACCGCCGAAAACGACCGTCACTGCGATTCGGCTGCGACCCGTGCACCAGGCTCCCGTTGAAGAACAGGACATCCCCCGGCGCCATGTCGACCGGCACCGCCGCCAGCCCCGCCGGCGGCGGCACGTACTCCCGCGCGAACGACACCCCCTCGTCCGCCTCCTCCGGGCAGAACAGATCCATCCGGTGCGTCCCGGGAACGACTTCGAGCCCTCCGTTCTCCCGGTCGATCACATCGCATGCCACCCACGCCGCGACACACGTACCCGGCTCGACCCGCAGATAGAAGTTGTCCTGGTGCAGCGCCTGCCCCCGTGCCCCCGGCGGCTTGAAGTAGAACATGCTCTGTGCGGCCAGCACCTCCTCGTCGAACAGCGTCTCCAGCACCTCCCGCAACCGCGCGTCGAGCAGCACGTGCCGGGCACGCGCGTTGATCTCGTGCGGCTGCATCACCCGCGGGTACACACCCAACGGGTCCGCGCCGCCCCGCGGCTCGAAGTGCCCCGGCACCGCCCCGGCCGCGTGCAGCGCCGCGAACTCGCCGCACAGCCGGTCGATCTCGTCGTATCCGAACAATCCCCGTACGACGGTGAACCCGTCCTCCTGGAACTGCCGCAGCCCGGCCTCGGTCAGGACGGGGGTGCTGCCTGTGACTGTCATGCGTCCACTCCTCGCTCGGGTGTCCTTCGCATGTCACGCTAGGTCGGCCCACATCCCGGAAGGATGCCCGTGACCGCCGACGGACTGCCTGAGACTGCTGCGACGGACGTCCCCGCGCCGCCGCCGGGCCTCGTGATGCTCGGCCGTTTCGACGAGGCGCCGGGATACGACATCAACCGGCCGCAGGGATCGGCCAGTTGGCTGTTCACCTGGACCACGGGAGGCCAGGGGAGGCTGCGGCAGGGTGCGACCACCGCCCGGGCCGCCGCCGGGGACCTGGTCGTGCTCGCGCCGGGTGTCCCGCACGGCTACCGCGTCGGACCGGGCGCGCGACACTGGCGGTTCTGGTGGGTGCACTGCCAGGCCCGGCCGTCGTGGCTGCCCTGGCTGAGCCCGTACGGCACCGGCGACGGGGTGTACGTCGTCACCTCGACGCCGGCCACGCCGCAGGGCCGGATCGAGGCGGCGTTCCGCCGGATGCTCGTCGACGCGCGCCCGCCGGGCGTCGACGAGCCGGCGGCCGTCCCGGACGACCGGATCGCCGTGGCGCACGACACCGCCGCCCGTGAGCTCGCGCTGTGCGCTCTGGAGGAGGTCGTCCTGCTCATGGCCGCCGGTGCGTGCGAGCCGACGCCCCGACCCGGCCTCGACCCCCGTGTCCGCCGGGTCCAGGAGCTCCTCGCAGCCGACCCGGGCGCCGCGCACACCGTGGACTCGCTCGCCGCGCACGTCTCGCTGTCGCCCTCCAGGCTGGCCCACCTGTTCACCCGACAGGTCGGTGAGTCCCCGATGCGAGCGCTGCGCGAGGCACGGCTGCGGCACGCCGCGCGGCTCCTCGAAGGCACCGGCCTGCCCGTCGAACGGGTCGCGGCGGCATCGGGCTTCGTGAGCCCCTTCCATTTCCACCGGGTCTTCCGGGAGCGATTCGGTATGACGCCCGGCGCCTACCGGGCGGGCGGCCCAATGGTTGGAGCGTGACGTGCGTAGACCGGCCGTACGCGGGGTGGAGTGGCCGTTCAATGGTTTGGGCCGACGCCTGGTGAAAATCGTTCTCTATAACGGCGTCGATAAGGCGTCATGGATCGGTTCTAAGTATTGACGAGCCGTCAATAGGGCTGGCTACGCACGCAATGCACAAAACTGAATGATCTCTTGTTACATCTCGCTGACCTGTGCAAAGGTTATGCCTTGTCGGCGTGCAGACATTAGAATCCGCGCGCCTTGACCGCTCCCGTACGTCCCCCACGCTTCACAAGAGCTGTCTTCGTCGGGACCGCATACCCCTTGGTATGGACTTTGCTTCGTATGCCCCCGAGAGGAATGCAGCCGTGAATGCCGACGCCACGGACGAACAACTCAGCGCTGAGCTGAAGAAGTGGACCGGGGCCGCGCCCGCGCTCCATCCCGTCGGTGAACTCCTCGACCGCCACTGGGAAGCGGCCTTCGCCTATGCCCGGCTGTGCACCGACAACGCGCGCTCCGCCGGAATGCTCACGACCGCGGCTTTCACCCGACTCTTCGGTGAAACCCTGCGGCAGAACGGGCCGACGGCCGCCTGGCGTCCCCAACTGCTCGTCACCGTGCGCCGGATCGCCGCGGAATGGGACGGCGACCACAGACGGGAACAGCTCCACCCCGAGCTGCGCTCCGGGGACGGGGAGCGCGCCGCCGCCCGTCTGCTGCCGTCCGCGGAGCGCCGACTGCTCTCCGGCGCGTTCCAGCGGCTGCCCCAGTCGGCCCGCTGCCTGCTGTGGCACAGCGAGGTCGAGGCCGAGCCGCTGTCCGTTCCGGCCTCCCTGCTGGGACTGGACGAGGAGGACGCCGGCGTCGAACTGCGACGGGCCCAGGAGCGGTTGCGCGAGGAGTGCCTCCATGTGCACCGCGAACTCGCCCCGGAACAGGAGTGCCGCAGCTACGTCAGGATGCTGGACGTCACCTACCGGCGCGGTGGCGTCGACGTCGACCCCGATCTGCGCGCACACCTGGACCGCTGCAAGCACTGCCGCGACACCGCCGACCAGCTCCAGCAGTTCAACGACGGCCTCGGCGTCGCCCTGGCGGAAGCGGTGCTCGGGTGGGGTGGCCGTGCCTACGCGGAATCCCGCAGCGCCGTGCAGGAGGAGCCGGCTCAGGCGCCTGAGCAGCCGCAGGCCTCGCCTGCGGCCGTCCCGGGCGAGCCCTTCTTCGACGTGACCCCCGCCGCACCCCGCCCGGCCCGCGCGGCCCGCGGAGCCTGCCCCTCGCGCACGGCACGCAAGGAAGCCCGCCGCGCCGCCGCCCGGCGCCGCAACATCGCCGCAGCGGTCCTCACCGTCAGCGGGCTGGTCGTCCTGCCGCTGGTCCTGTGGTCGGCCCTCAGCGGCGGGGACGACACCACCTCGGCCGGCGGCACCCAGGCCTCCGAGACGCCGGGCACCGGAGCGGGCAAGTCCTCCTCCGACTCCTCGTGGGTCGGCTCCGGCAAGGACGTGGAGGGCACGCTGCGCGGCCGTCTGCACAACGTCGACTCCGGACTCTGCATCGGCGTCGTCGGCAAGAAGGCCGTCGAGGGCGCGGAGACCGAGGTCACCAAGTGCTCCTCGAAGACCGACCAGCAGTGGACGTACGAGACGGACGGAACGCTGAGCAGCGTCGCGGACCCGGACCTGTGCCTGGACTCCCACCTCGGCTACTCGGTGCGGCTGGCCCCGTGCACCGGCGCCGGCAAGGCGGAGTCCAAGAACATCCGCTACGACTTCACCCTCCAGGGCAACCTGGTGCCGCGCTGGGACCAGGACCTGGCCCTGACACCCGCCGCCACCGACGGCACGGGCGCTGTGGTCCTGAAGTCCCGTGCCGACATCGCCGTGCAGCGCTGGGTGTTCGACACCTCCAAGACCGACCCCCAGATGGAGGTGGTCAACTGGGACGCGCAGAGCGACACCAAATGGAAGACACCCGTCGCGACCCCCACCCCCACGCCCACACCGACGAAGAAGAAGGCCTCACCGACGCCGTCCCCGAGCCCGTCGACCGCTGAGCCGACCCCGACGAGCTCGTACCCCAGCGGCATGCCCTGCTACGGGTACTACTGCTCGTGGGACGGCCAGTACGGCGGCGGATACGGCGGCGGCTACGGCTACGGCTACGGGGGATACGGCGGCCGGCGCTGACCGCCCGGCTCACACCCCGACGACCTGGAGCGAAGCCCACAGTGCCAGCGTGGCCGGCACCAGTGCGGCCGGGACGGCGAGCAGGCCGAGCCGGGTGAACTCCCCGAGCCCGATCTCGTGCCCGTGCCGCTGCACGATCCGCCGCCACAGCAGGGTGGCGAGCGATCCGGCGTACGTCAGGTTCGGGCCGATGTTCACCCCGATCAGCACCGCGAGCACCGCCCCGGGACCGGCCGTGGCGGTCAGCGGCAGCAGGACCAGCACCGCGGGCAGGTTGTTGATCAGGTTCGCCAGGACGGCGGCCAGCGCGGCGATCCCGAGCAGCGCCACCAGCCCCGAGCCCTCGGGCAGGACGTGCCGCAGCGCGTCGGCGAGCCCGTTGTCGACGACCGCGCGCACGACGACGCCGAGCGCCAGCACGAACGCCAGGAACCCCGGAGCGGCGGACCGCACCACCGTGAGCGGGGTGGCCTGCCGGCGTACGAGGGCACGCCCCGCCAGCACCAGCGCGCCCACGAGGGCCACCCACGCCGGCTCGACGCCGACCGCGGACGCCACGACGAACCCCGCCAGCGTGCAACCCACGGTGACGAGCGCGAACACCGGCAGCTCGGGCGTCTCAGCGGTGTCGGAGCGGGCCACGGAGGTTTTGAGGTCGTCCTCGAAGAAGCGCCGGAACAGCAGATACTCGGCGCCGATCGCGACCAGCCAGGGCAGCGCCATCAGCGCCGCGAACCGGGTGAAACTCAGCCCGCTCGCCGCGAACGCCAGCAGGTTGGTCAGGTTGGACACCGGCAGCAGCAGCGACGCCGTGTTCGACAGGTGTGCGCAGGCATAGAGGTGCGGCTTGGCCCGGACGCCGCTGCGGGCCGCGGTGGCCAGCACGACCGGCGTCAGCAGCACCACCGTGGCGTCCAGGCTGAGCACGGCCGTGATCGCCGACGCCAGCGCGAACACCGCGGTCAGCAGCCGGCCGGGGCGGCCCGCCGAACGGCGGGCCATCCACGCCCCGCAGGCCCGGAAGAGTCCCTCGACATCGCAGAAGTGGGCGAGGACCAGCACCGCGGCCAGGAAGCCGACCACCGGTCCGAGCCGCTCGACCTCCGCCCACGCATGGTCCGGGGAGATCGCCCCGGACGCGATCACCAGCCCCGCCGCGGGGACCGCGAGCACCGCCTCCGGCAGGCCCTTGGGGCGGACGACGGCCCAGGCGAGTACGGCGACGAGCAGGGCTATGGACAGGGTTTCGGCGAGCGGGGTGTTCAGGAGTGTTCCTTCGGGACGTGGTCGTGCCGTACCCGTCCATGAAAACAGGCCCAGGTAAGAGACCCGTCCACCGGGTCAGGCGCCGGGCCCCTCGTCGAAGACCGTGATGAACACCGTGGACTCGTTGCCGGCCACCGGCACCTCACCGGCCGACCAGGCCACCTTCAGCGGTTCCCGCTCGTCCGGCGGTGTGACCAACAACGCGTCCGGGTTGGCGGTACGGGCCCCGCTGACCTCCGGGTTGGAGAACGTGATCCCCGACCACGCGTTCTGCCCCGGCGCCAGCCTCACGGTGGCCGGCGTGCCGGGGGTGCGCTTCGGGTCCGGCCCCAGCTGTTCGCCCGAGGCGTCGACGAACGCGGCGCCCGGATAGCCGTGGAGAGTGCAGGTACGGGACGACGTGTTCGTCAGGATCACGGGGAAGTTCTCCTGCCCGGCCCCGGGATCGTTGCGGCCGAGCGTGGCCTCCAGATCGGAGGTGTGGCAGCGGGTACGCGTGCCGGGCGTGCTGGTGGCGGGGGAGGGCGTCGAGGCCGTGGCGTTCGGCTCCACCGAGGACACGCCCGTCGTCCCGTCGCCGGTGGCCGGGGCGGCCGTGCCGGGCAGCGTCCGCGGCGCGGACACGGAGTCGCCGCCGTCGCCGCAGGCGGTCAGCAGGCCCAGCAGTGCGGCCGCACCCACGAACAGAGCCGACCGGTACGTGTTCACCATGACTCTTCACACTCCTCGTACGGCGCGGTGTGCCCCGTCAGGAAGGTCCGATGCGGCCGCGGCCCGAAAAGTTCGCGCGTTCAGCCCCCGACCCGGACCGAGCCGAGGACCCGCCGGATGCCCGACGGCTCGCCCTGCTGCCGGATCTGCACGTACACCTGCGGCTGCCCGCTGCCGTCCGGGGGAGTGAGCCCGGCCTCGACGACGGAACCGCCGCCCGGGCAGTCGCTCCACGTGCGGACCCTGCCGTGCCACACGGGCAGCGTGTGGTCGCGGGCCCCGTCGTAGTGACAGCCGGGATGGGCGAGGGCGTTCACCAGGGCCGTGACCTCGCCCCGCCCGACCATGCCGACGAACATTCCGTCGACGTCCGCGCCGAGGTCCTGCCACCGCGCCAGGTCGTCCGCGACGGCGAACCCCGGCTGATGACCGGCGGGCAGACCCAGCACGCGCGGATCCCACCCCGAGCCACGCACCTGCCCGGCCCAGATGGCGGGCACCACGGCCGCGACCCGGCCGGTGGCGTCCTCGATCCGCAGCTCGGTCGGCGCCGCCCCGTGGTCCGGCAGCGCGAAGGCCACGCCGGCCACGGCCACCCCGGCCGCCAGACCGAGCAACCGGTGGCGCCGCCGCCGGGGCCTCGGGCCCGTCGCCAGCCGCTCCAGCTCCTCGGCGAAGGCGCGCGCATCGGGCCAGCGGCGCTCCCGGTTCGGCCGCAGCGCCCGCATCAGGGCCCGCCGTACGCCGGGATCCAGGCCCGGACGCAGCCGGTCCGGCCGTACGACCTTCCCCGGCGCGCCCGGCACGCTGCCGGTGACCAGGTGATAGCCGACCGCGCCCAGGCCGTACACATCGGCCCGCACGTCGATGCCCGCACTCGGCTCGGCCTGCTCGGGCGGCCGGTATCCCGCCGAACCCGCGGCCGGCGTGAGCCCGGACGCCTCGGCCGGCCCGAGGTCGGCGAGCAGGACCTCCCGGGCGCCGTCCGGGCCGGCGCGCAGCAACAGATTGGACGGCTTGACGTCCCGGTGCACGATCCCCGCCTCGTGCAGCGCGGCCGCGGCACGGGCCGCCAGCGCGGTGAGCCGCAGCGCCTCGGGGACGGGGAGCGGACCGTCGTCGAGCAGGTCGGCGAGGGTGCCGCCGTCTGCGTACTCCATCACGAAGTAGGGCCTGCCGTCGGGCAGTTCGCCGATGTCGTAGACCTGCGCCACCCGCCGCGAACCCGCCCGGCGCAGCAACCGGGCCTCGGACAGGAAGCGTTCGCGGATGTCCAGTCGGTGCGACCAGTTGTCGGCGAGGACCTTCACGGCGACCGGCGCGTCGAGTGTGTCGTCGTATGCGAGCCACACGGTCCCGAACGCGCCCGTGCCCAGGAGGCGTTCGATCCGGTAGCGGCCGATGCGCTCGATGGAGTGCATACGACTATCATGCCCGCCCTGCGATCCACAGCGAGGGGAGCGCCGCGTGCCGTCCTCGGCCGAGGGATTCGCCCTGCGCGCGGCGGCGGGTGAGAGGGCCGCGCTGGACGAGCAGCTCGCGGCGATCCGGCCCGAAGTGGTCCGGCGCTGCGGCCGGTTCCTGCCCTGCCGTGAGGACGCCGAGGGCGCGGCGCAGGACGTGCTGCTCCAAGTCGCCCGGAGGATCGGCACGTTCGAGGGCCGCCGCAGCCGCTTCAGTACCTGGCTCCGCACGGTCGTCGCCAACTGCGCGCGGCAGAAGTACCGTGAACCGAAACGCCGTTCGGCCGAGCAGCCCGCCCCGATCGATGCCGCGCGGTAGGCCGATCCACGCACCACCAGGGGCATCGCCGACTCCCGCGTCGACCTGCTGGAGGCGTTGGAGCGACTGGAACGCGAACACCCGCACCTGATCGCCCCGTTGGTCCACCGGGACAGCTGCCGGCTGGAGTACGCGGAGGCCGCCGAGCGGGCCGGTGTCCCGCGCGGCCCCTTCAAGTCACGGCTGCACGAGGCGCGCAGACAGGTCGGACCGTGGCCGGCGGACCGGGCCTGAGCGCCGCGCGAGCGCGCGTCAGTCGTCCTCCTCGAGCAGACCGATCTCGGCCCAGATCGTCTTGCCCTCGGTGGTGTGCCGGCTGCCCCAGCGCTGGGTGAGCTGGGCGACCAGCAGCAGTCCGCGGCCGCCCTCGTCCCAGGTCTTGGCGCGCCGCAGATGCGGGGCCGTGTGATTGGTGTCCGAGACCTCGCAGATCAGCGTGGTCTCGTCGTGGATGAGCCGCAGCCGGATGGGGTGCGCGCCGTAGCGGATGGCGTTGGTGACGAGCTCGCTCACCACCAGCTCCGCGGTGAACGACGCCTCCAGGAGGTCCCAGGTGCCCAGCTGGTCGACGACCTGCTTGCGGATCGGGCCGACGAGCGCCGGGTCGGCGGGGATGTGCCAGGTCGCGACCTGGGCGGCGGGCAGCCCTCGGGTGCGGGCCAGCAGCAGCGCCACGTCGTCGGTGGAGCCGCCCGCCGGGAGCAGGGTGTGCAGGACCCGGTCGCAGGTCTCCTCCAGCGACTCCGAGTGCGCCGACAGGGACTCGCGCAGCAGTGCGTGACCGGCGTCGGTGTCCCGCTCACGGGACTCGATCAGACCGTCGGTGAAGAACGACAGCACCGTGCCCTCGCGCAGCTCCAGCTCGGCGGACTCGAAGGGCAGCCCGCCCACGCCCAGCGGCGGGCCGGAGGGCAGGTCGACCAGTTGCGGCGCGGCGCCCGGCGTGATCATCACCGGCGCGGGATGGCCGGCGCGGGCCAGTGTGCAACGCCGCGACACCGGGTCGTAGACCGCGTACAGACAGGTGGCGCCGACCTCGCCGGGGCTGCCCTCGCCGCCGGCCTCCGCGGACAGCCGGACGACCAGGTCGTCGAGGTGGGTGAGCAGTTCGTCGGGGGCGAGGTCGATGTCGGCCAGCGTGCGGACGGCGGTGCGCAGCCGGCCCATCGTGGCGGAGGCCTGGATGCCGTGGCCGACCACGTCCCCGACGACCATCGCGACCCGCATCCCGGACAGCGGGATCACATCGAACCAGTCGCCGCCGACTCCGGCCCGTGCTGCCGGGAGATAGCGCGAGGCCGCGTCCACGGCGGCGGTGCGCGGCAGCTTGCGGGGCAGCAGACTGCGCTGAAGGGCGAGGGCGGTCTCCCGCTCGCGGGAGAAGCGGCGGGCGTTGTCGATGCAGACGGCCGCGCGGGCCGTCACCTCCTCGGCCAGCAGTACGTCGTCGGGCGTGAACGGGTCCGGCCGCCGGAACCGCGTCAGCACCGCGACTCCGAGGGTCAGACCGCGGGCCTGGATCGGTACGGACATCGTCGAGTGGATGCCGTACTCCCGGACCCGCTCGCTGCGCGCCGGGTCCCAGGTCAGCCACTGGTCGAGCTCCCCGGAGGCGACGGTGGCGACGATGGTGCCGCCCGCCACCAGCGAGTCGGCCTGCGGTGAGGTGGCCGGGTACGGCTCCAGCTGTCCGGGCTTGACGACGGCCTCGGGGGTGCCGGGATTGACCGACTGGTGTGCGGCGCGGCGCAGCCCGACCGGTGCGGTGAGCACCGGCGGCGGATCGCCGTTCTCCTGGGGGTCCAGCAGGTCGATGCTGACGAAGTCGGCGAGCGCCGGCACACAGACGTCCGCGAGCTCCTGCGCCGTCCGGGTGACGTCGAGGGTGGAGCCGATCCGCACGCTCGCCTCGTTGACCAGCTGGAGCCGCTCCCGGGCGAGGTAGTTCTCGGTGAAGTCGTGCGCCGCCAGGCACACCCCCCGCACCCGTCCTTCGGCATCGGTGACCGGGGCCATCCGGGCCAGCCAGGCGTGCGCGGCAAGCTCCCCGCCGGTCCGCATGTACGTCTGGACGTCCTCGGCGCGGCCCGAGGCGAGCACCCGCAGCAGGTGCCGCTCCAGCTCCGCGCTCTCCGGCTTGCCGCCGATCTCCGACAGCCTGAGGCCCCGGATGCGGTCCTCGGGCAGTCCGATCACCTCGGCCATGGCGTCGTTGACCCGGCTCAGCCGCAGCCGCTCGTCGTAGACCGCGACGGCGCAGGGCGACTGGACGAGCGCCGCGGTGGCGAGGGGGCCGTCCGGGGAGCCGGTGACCTCCAGCGGGGTGACCACGAGCCACTGACCCGGGCTGCCGTCCCGCGAGCGTCTGTGGTGGGCGAGCAGCCACACGGACACGGTGCGGCCGTCGCGGTGGCGGAGTGTGACGGTGCCGTCCCAGCGGGGGCCCTCGGGGGCGAAGGCCGCGTCCGGACCATCGCTGACCAGCAGATTCGCGGCGGGGTGACCTACGACGTCAGGAGCGGGGTGGCCCAGCAGGCGCTCGGCGCCGCGGTTCCACTCCCGGACCGTACCGAGGTCGTCGATGACAGCCCGTGCCGTCGCGGCATCGTCGAACGGGTAGTCCGGGCTCATCTCGCCACTCCATCGCGGACACTCACAGTGAACAGGCACGTCACTTGAGTTCCAGCCTAGTCCGTCACGCTCGTGCGCGGACGGGAACCCCCTGCGCACCCGGGGGCACGGGCAAGGGGGACATCCGGCCGTTGTGACGCGGGGGGCGGCCGGGTGTGATCGCACCCTTGACGGTCCGGTGTGGCGCGGCGTCAGAATCTGTGTGTTCACGATCAGTTGTGAGCACTTCTGGGCCTTGATGAGGGAGAGCCGCACGCCATGACGGTCACTCGCAGATCTGTCCTGATCGCCTCCGCCGCCGCGCCCGCGGCCGGAGCGTTCCTGAGCCCCTCGGCGGCACTGGCCGCCGAGGCCGCCGACGGGGGCGCCTCGGGCCGCAGCACGGTCGCCCTGCGCGACGGCTGGCGCTTCGCGCTGGTCGACCCGGGCGGGATCACCGACCCGACCGGCGCCTACGACGGCGCCGCCGACCCCGCCTACGACGACTCGGCCTGGCGCCAGGTCGCCGTGCCCCACGACTGGAGCATCGAGCTCGCCCCGACCACACAGAACGGCACCACCAGCGGCACCGGCTTCTTCCCGGGCGGCCTCGGCTGGTACCGCCTCGCCTTCACCCTGCCGCCCGCGTACGCCGGCAAGCGGATCTCGGTGGAGTTCGACGGCGTCTACATGGACGCGTACGTCTACTGCAACGGCACCGAGGCCGGCCACCACCCCTACGGCTACACCGGCTTCGCCTTCGACGTCACCGATCTGCTGCACACCGACGGCACCACCGAGAACGTGATCGCGGTCAAGGTGCAGAACCGGCTCCCCAGCAGCCGCTGGTACTCGGGCAGCGGCATCTACCGCGAGGCCCGTCTCGTCGTCACCGAGCCGGTGCGCGTGAAACGCTGGGGCACCTGCGTCACGACACCGGAGGTCACCGGCGAACGGGCACTGGTCCGGGTGGAGACCTCCGTGGTGAACGGGTCCGGCACCGCGAGCCGGGTCGAGATCCGCTCGACGGTCAAGGACGCGCGCGGCCGGACGGTGACCCGCGCGGCGACCACGGTCGACCTCACCGACGAGGCCACGGAGACCCATGAACTCACCGTCCCCGAGCCCCGGTTGTGGGACTTCGACGACCCGCACCGCTACACCCTGCTGACCGAACTCCGCGTGGCCGGCAAGACCGTCGACACCCACCGCACCCCCTTCGGCATCCGCACCTTCGGCATCGACCCCGACGAGGGCTTCCACCTCAACGGCACCCACGCCAAGTTCAAGGGCGTCGACCTCCACCACGACCTCGGCGCGCTCGGCGCCGCCGTCAGCATCGACGCGATCCGCCGCCAGATGACCATCATGAAGTCGATGGGCGTCAACGCCTTCCGCACCTCCCACAACCCGCCCTCGCCGGAGATGATCCGGGTCTGCGAGGAGCTCGGGATCGTGATGACGGTGGAGGCGTTCGACTGCTGGCGCAGCTCCAAGACCCGCTACGACTACGGCCGGTTCTTCGACGAGTGGTCCGACCGGGACATCGCGGAGATGGTGCTCGCCGCCCGCAACTCGCCCGCCGTGATCATGTGGTCGATCGGCAACGAGATCTCCGAGTTCACCTCCACCGCCGGGCTCACCATCGCCGACCGGCTCATCGCGGACATCAAGGCGCTCGACGCCACGCGCCCGATCGTCATCGGCTCCCACCGGCACCGCAGCGTCCCCACCCCCGGCACCCCGGCCGACCTGATCCTCGCCAAGCTCGACGGTCTCGGCCTCAACTACAACACCGCCAAGTCGGTGGACGCCCTGCACGCCCGCTACCCGCACCTGTTCCTCTTCGAGTCCGAGTCCTCCTCGGAGACCTCGACCCGCGGCGCCTACCAGGAACCCGAACACCTCAACACCGGCGAGAACCACACGCCGGGCAGACGCGCGGTGTCCTCCTACGACAACAACCTCGCCTCCTGGACCATGAGCGGCGAGTACGGGCACAAGAAGGACCGGGACCGTAAGTGGTTCACGGGCCAGTTCCTGTGGTCGGGCATCGACTACATCGGCGAGCCGACGCCGTACGACGTCTTCCCGGTCAAGGCCTCCTTCTTCGGGGCGGTCGACACGGCCGGCTTCCCGAAGGACATGTACTACCTCTTCCAGAGCCAGTGGATCAGTGAGCCGATGGTCCATCTGCTGCCGGTGACCTGGAACCACGCGGAGGGCGACACGGTCGAGGTGTGGGCGTACTCCAACGTCGCCACCGTCGAGCTGTTCCTCAACGGGAAGTCCCTCGGCACCCGGAGGTTCGACACCAAGAAGACCGTCGACGGCCGGGAGTACCTGGAGACCACCGAGGCCACCGGCGACGACAAGACCTTCACCGACGGTCCCTACCCCGGCAGTTACACGAGCCCCAACGGCAGCGCGGGGAAGCTTCATCTGACGTGGGAAGTGCCGTACCGGCCGGGGGAGTTGAAGGCGGTGGCCCGCCGCGGCGGCAAGGTCGTGGCCACCGACGTGCTGCGCACGGCAGGCCCGGCGCGTGCCGTACGGCTGATCGCGGACCGCAAGTCGCTTTCGGCGGACGGACGTTCGCTGGTCTTCGTCACCGCGGAGATCGTCGACGCCCGCGGAGTGGTCGTGCCCGACGCGGAGAACCTGATCACCTTCGAGGTGAAGGGCGGCTCCCTCGCCGGACTCGACAACGGGCGTGAGGAGAGCGCCGAGCGCTACCAGGCCAGCACCCGGACCGCCTTCTGCGGCAAGGCGCTCGCCATCGTGCGGTCGGGCACGGAGCCGGGCGCGCTGAAGGTGATCGCCCGCGCGGAGGGCCTCAGGGCGGGCACCGCGAGCCTGCACACCAAGCCGGTCCGGTCGGTCGCGGCCACCCCGGCGGCCGAGTTCGCCCCCGACCACCCGGCACCGCCGAACTACCCTTACGCGGACGCCAGTTACTCCGGCCGCCCCGACACCCTCCCGGCCGCCATGCTCGACGGCGACGCGGCCACCGGCTGGTCCAACGCCTTCAGCAAGGCGGCCACGGCCCTTCTGCCGCTCTTCAACGGGGCCAGGGCCGAGGACTGGGTCTCCGTGGACTTCGGACGCACCCGGACCTTCGACCGCGTGGAGGCATCCTTCACCTTGAGCTCCACCCACACCCTGCCCGCGGCCGTCGAGGTCGAGGTGTGGGACGGCAAGCGGTACGTGAAGGTACAGGGCGCGGCGGTCGAGTGGGCCACAGCCTCGGACGCGCCGACGGTGATCACCTTCGATGCGGTCCGAGGCTCCCGACTGCGGCTGAACCTGACCGGCAGCCGCCCGGGAGAGGCGCAGGGGGCGATCCGCGTCAGCAGGCTGGAGATACCCGCGACCTGAGCGATGTCACGGTCCGGACAGCCGGTTCCGGAAACACTCCAGGGGCGCGGGGAACCGCGCGACCAGCCACGATGGCGCCGCAGCCGAAATCCGCGCCACCCAGCGGAGTGTTTCGTCTCGTCCGGACCGTTGACGTGGTGTCATGCCTGCAACAAGCATGACCGTCGACCGTCTATTGGGAGCGCTCCCATATCGAGCGCACCCGCAGCTCACCGAGGAGCCCGGACGTGAAAAGACGCAGAACCGCCCTGTTGTCCCTGACGGCCCTGCTGGGAGCGGCACTTGTCGCCTCCCCGGTGTCCACGGCCGCCGCCGAGGAGGTCGAGCAGCTCAAGAACGGCACCTTCGACACCACCACCGAGCCCTGGTGGGCATCCAGCAACGTCACCGCGGGCCTGTCCGACGGACAGCTGTGCGCGGAGGTGCCGGGGGGCACCACCAACCGCTGGGACGCCGCAGTCGGCCAGAACGACGTCACCCTGGTGAAGGGGGAGTCGTACAAGTTCAGTTTCACCGCGAACGGTTCGCCCGCGGACCACGTCGTCCGCGCGATCGTGGGCCTCCAGGTCGCGCCGTACGACACCTACTTCGAGGTCAGCCCACAGCTCAGCGTGTCCGGCGACTCCTACGCGTACACCTTCACCTCACCCGTCGACGCCACCCAGGCCCAGGTCGGCTTCCAGCTCGGCGGCAGCGCGGACCCCTGGCGGTTCTGCGTGGACGACGCCTCACTGCTGGGCGGAGTGCCGCCCGAGGTGTACGAGCCGGACACCGGGCCCAGGGTGCGTGTCAACCAGGTCGCCTATCTGCCCTCCGGTCCGAAGAACGCCACGCTGGTCACCGACGCCACCGCGAAGCTGCCCTGGCAGCTGAAGAACGCCGCGGGCCGTGTGGTCGCCCAGGGTTCGACCACGCCTCGCGGTACGGACGCCTCGTCGGCGCAGAACGTCCACTCCATCGACTTCGGTTCCTACAAGAAGCAGGGCAAGGACTTCACCCTCGTCGCGGACGGCGAGACCAGCCGGCCCTTCGACATCGGCACGAGCGCCTACGAGCAGCTCCGCACGGACGCCGCGAAGTACTACTACACCCAGCGCAGCGGCATCGCGATCCGTGACGACCTGCGCCCGGGCTACGGCCGCGCGGCCGGCCACGTCGACGTCGCGCCCAACCGGGGCGACGGCGACGTGCCCTGCCAGCCGGGCGTCTGCGACTACACCCTCGATGTCACCGGCGGCTGGTACGACGCCGGCGACCACGGCAAGTACGTCGTCAACGGCGGCATCTCCACCTGGGAGCTGCTGAGCACCTACGAACGCTCCCTGCACGCCCGCACCGGGCAGCCCGCGAAGCTCGGCGACGGCACGCTCGCCATCCCGGAGAGCGGCAACAAGGTGCCGGACATCCTCGACGAGAGCCGCTGGGAGCTGGAGTTCCTGCTGAAGATGCAGGTGCCCGCCGGTCAGCCGCTGGCCGGGATGGCGCATCACAAGGTCCACGACGAGGCGTGGACGGGCCTGCCGCTGATGCCGAGCGAGGACCCGCAGAAGCGCGAACTGCACCCGGCGAACACCGCGGCGACCCTGAACCTGGCAGCGACGGCCGCACAGGCGGCCCGCCTCTACCGGCCCTACGACAAGGCGTTCGCGTCCAAGGCCCTCACCGCCGCCCGCAAGGCCTGGACCGCGGCCCTCGCGCACCCGGACATCTTCGCCGACCCCAACGACGGCACCGGCGGCGGCGCCTACCCCGACAGCGACGTGACCGACGAGTTCTACTGGGCGGCGGCCGAGCTGTATCTCACCACGGGGGAGAAGACCTTCGCGGACCACGTGCTGGCCTCGCCCGTCCACACCGCCGACATCTTCGGTCCCCTCGGCTACGACTGGGCCCGCACCGCCGCGGCGGCCCGCCTGGACCTGGCCACCGTGCCGAACAAGCTGCCCGGCCGGGACAAGGTGCGCCAGTCGGTGGTCAAGGGTGCGGACGGCTATCTCGCGACGCTCAAGTCACAGCCGTACGGCATGCCGTACGCCCCCGCGGACAACCTCTACGACTGGGGCTCCAACCACCAGATCCTGCACAACGGCATCGTCATCGCCACCGCGTACGACATCACCGGCGGTTCCAAGTACCGTGACGGCGCCGTGCAGTCCATGGACTACATCTTCGGCCGCAACGCGCTGAACATGTCGTACGTGACGGGCTACGGAGAGGTGAACTCGCACAATCAGCACGCCCGTTGGTACGCCCACCAGCTCGACCCGAGCCAGCCGAACCCGCCGAAGGGAACCCTGGCCGGCGGACCGAACTCGAGCATCCAGGACCCCTACGCACAGAGCAAACTCCAGGGCTGCGTCGGTCAGTTCTGCTACATCGACGACATCCAGTCCTGGTCGACCAACGAGCACACCATCAACTGGAACTCCGCCCTGACCCGCATGGCGTCCTTCGTGGCCGACCAGACGTAGCGCGGAAACAGCTCGACGGGGGCTCCATGACACGCTCACGAGGTCATGGAGCCCCTCGTCGTCAGGACGCGTCGTGGAAGACCAGCCCCAGTGCGTGCCGCCGGCCCGAGCGCACCGTGCTCACGCCGTGCCGCATCGCACCGGCCGACCAGCCGCGCCGGGTGCGCACCGGCCGGTCCCGGGTGGTGAACACCAGACCGTGGCCCTGCCGCAGCACGGTGGCCGTGCCCCGTGACTGGGCCCTGGGCCGCTGCTCGACCATCAGGAACTCACCGCCCGTGTAGTCCGTGCCGTACTCGTCGAGCCCGACCACCACCTGGAGCGGGAAGACCAGCTCGCCGAACACGTCACGGTGCAGGGCGTTCCAGTCGCCCTCCCCGTAGCGCAGCAGGATCTGCGCCGCCCGGTCCTGCCCGGCCGCGTGACACCGCTCCAGCCACTCCTCCAAGGAGTCCGGCCACGGTGCCGGGCGCCCGAGCCGGGCCGCCCAGTCGCGGGCGACGGTCAGCAGGCGTGGATAGAGCGCGGCCCGCAGGGCGGCCACCGGGGCGGGCAGGCCGTGGGTGAAGTACCGGTACTCGCCCGAACCGAAGCGATGCCGGGCCAGGTCGACGGTGGTGCGGAACAGCTCCGGCTTCTCGTACAGCGCGGCCAGGTCGGAGCACTCGGCGGGCGTCAGCAGCTGCTGGGTGGGTGCGCTGCCGTGCTCGTCCAGTACGGCGGCCAGCGCGTCCCAGTCGGTGCGGGCGACGCGCCCGCGGGCCTGGGTGAGGGTGGGGGTCATCGTGGTTCCTCCCGTCATCCGAGCATCGGCTGCAGCGCACCCTCGAGCGTGAGCAGCCGCACCTTGTGTTCCACACCGCCCGCGTACCCGCGCATCGAGCCGTCGGCACCGATCACCCGGTGGCAGGGCCGCACGATCAGCAGTGGGTTGGCACCGAGCGCGGCGCCCACCGCCGGGGTGTCGGCCCGCGCCACACCGAGGAGCCGGGCGAGCGCGCCGTACGTGGTCGTGGTGCCGTACGGGACGTCGTCGAGCGCCTGCCACACCCGGTGCCGAAAGTCCGTGCCGACGGCGGCGAGCCGCAGCTCGAAACGGGTGAGCCGGCCCGCGAAGTAGGCCGTCAGCTGTTCCGCGGCCTCGGCGAAGGCCGGATCGTCGCGCCGCCACTCCGGGCGGACGGCCGGCGCACCCCGCTGCCCCGGCATCGACAGCGAGGCGAGTCCCGACTCCCCGCCGACCAGGAGCAGTTCACCGAGCGGGCTCTGCATCGTCGTGTACGTCGTCATGGGTCCGTTCCCTTCCCTTGCGTGATGAGTCTGCTGCGCGGCCAGGGAGGGTGCTGGCGGAAATCGGACAGGGCGCTCGATCCTCGCGGTACCCCGGTGTACTTGCTCTGAGCAGGGAGTATTTACGAGTAAGTACCGCAGCGGTACCGTGAAGGGCATGCCAGCTCTCAACGTGGAGTTCAGTGACCGCGAGCTAGAGGACCTGCGGCAGATCGCCAAGGAGCGCGGTACGTCGATGAAGGCCCTCGTACGGGAGGCGGCCGCGGCCGACATCGCGCGGCATCGCGCGCTCCAGGAGGGCGCGGAGGCCTTCCGGCGGTTCTTCGCGTCCCACGCCGACGAGTTCGCCGCCGCGTTCCCCGACGACGAACCGGCGGTCAAGGGCGGGGGACGGGTCGTCTGACCGATGGCTCCCGTGGTCCACATCGACGTGCCCTGGCTGCTCCAGCGTCACGAAGAGGTCCTGCCCGACCAGCCCACGATCAACGACTTCTCCGCCTTGGTGGCAGCCGTCGCCCGCCACCGTGTCGATCCGCCCCGCCTCGGCGTGGACTCCGACCCGGCCTGGCGGGCCGCCGCTCTGCTGCACACCCTCGCGCTGCTCAAGCCCCTGCCGTCGGCCAACGCCCGTTTCGCCTGCGCGACGGCGGTGGCCTACATGTTCGTCAGCGGCGTCGGCATCGACCCGCCCTACGGCGCCCTCGTCGACCTCGCCCGCGATCTGATCTCCGGCAAGGTCGACGTCTACGGCGCGGCCGACCGGCTGCGCTCCTGGCAGATATAGGGCCCCGACCGCCGTCCAGGCACCTGCGCCCCCGGCCGGGGGCCGACCCCGTCCCGCCCTCGGGGCCGCCGACCGAGGGCGGGAGGATCGGGGTCGGCGGCCGTTTCGCGCAGGAGAGCCGCCGTCCCGCGCGTGGCCTCCGAGGGGCCGGTACCAGTGCACTACGGGGTGGTGCGCGCCGGGAGCGTGCGCGTCGCTCCGGCGCGTGCGCGTGTTTCACACGGGGCGCCTGAAATGCCGTGCACCACCGAGGACGACCTGCGTGGCGACCGTTTCTGACTTTCCTTCAACGGTACGTATGTTGCCCAAGTGCCTTGTTGGTCATGACAGTGTTGTGCAAGGGTGAACTACCCGTGCGGGGGGTAATGGCCGGGTCTTCTTTCGTCCGGTGGGGAACCCGGGCGGACGGGTCGTTGGTGAATTCGTACTCCTCGCGCCTCGCCAAAAAGGTATACACCAATCCCCGACTTTTTCGGCGAGCAGAACTTCTCAGAGTCACCTGCGCGTGGGAAGGAATCCGCTCAGTGCCAACCCCCCACCCCCCTCGCCCTCCTTACCCGCCGCCAGGCGGAGTTACGGGGGAATCCGACGACGACCTCGCCTCCCTGCTCAGAGGTCGTCCGGACGGCGAGGCGGCCCAGTCCGCCGCGCTGTTGATGGCGCGGCACTGGCCGCCCGTCCACGAATACGCCGTCATCTGTCTCGCCTCCCGGTCGGACGTCGCCTCCATGGTGACCGCGGCCTCCTTCCACCAGGTCCTGGACCGGCTGGCACTCGGTGAGCAGGCCACCGCACTGCGCCCGAGGCTTCTGGTACGCGTCCGCGACACCGTTCGTGAGTGGTCGGCCGAGGAGCGAATAGCCGATGTTCTGCCGGACCTAGGGAAACCGGCCGGCGGCCGCGGTATGCGGGCGGCGAAGTCCATGACGCCGGAAAACCGGAAACTCGCCGAGCGTTCTTTCGAGGTTCTGCCCGGACTTGCCCGGTGTCTGCTCTGGCACACCGAGGTCGAGGCCGAGCCGATTGCCGTCCCCGCCGGTCTGCTCGGCATGGATACCGACACCGCGTCGGCCGCTCTCGAACAGGCGCGGGAAAAATTCCGCGAGGGTTGTGTACTTGCCCATCGGGAACTCGCGCCGACCAAGGATTGCCGGTTCTACAACCGTCTCCTCGACGTCCCGATACGCCGGGGCGGAGCCCTGCTGCCGGATGTCCAGCAGCATCTGACCGAGTGCCGCTACTGCCGTTTCGCCGCCGAGCAACTGAGTCATTTCGAGGGCGGCCTGGGTGTGCTGCTCGCCGAGGCGGTGCTCGGCTGGGGCGCCCGCCGCTACCTCGAGTCCCGTCCGGGACGTACCGACTCCGGCCCGCGCAGTCGTGGCGGCGCCCGGCACGGTGGTGGACGCCGTGGCCTCCTGTCCCGTATCCCGTCCCCCGGCCGCCGCCCCCCGGAGGGGCCGCGGCCCTCACGGGTGCTGCTCACCGGGGTGGGCCTGGCCTCCGCCGGACTGCTCGCCAGCGTGCTGGCCGCGAACCTGTGGTCGGACGACGGCGGCGCCGAGCCGGCCGCTTCCACCAGCGCCTCCGGGGGCCGCGCGTCGGCCTCCGACGGCGTGTCCTCCTCCCCGCCGGGCACGGCCCAACTCCCCCTGATTCCCCAGCAGTCCAGGCTGCGGAACGTCGCCGCCGACCTCTGCCTCGACATCCGGGGCGAGGTGAGGAAGGGGGCCGGCACCGAGCTGGAGACCTGTTCGGACGCGGAGAGCCAGAAGTGGACGTACGACGACGACGGACTGCTGCACAGCGCCGCGAACCCCGACCTCTGCCTCGACTCGCATGTGGACGCCGGTGTGGTGATCCTCGGGACCTGCGTGGACGAGAAGAACAAGCGCGCGGACGACGTGCGCTACGACATCACCGTGCAGGGCGAGCTGCTCACCCGCTGGGACGAGCAGCTCGCCCTGACCTCCACCACCGGGGCGGCGGACGCCGACATCGTCGTCAAGGTGCGTGACGGTTCCGACGGGCAGCGCTGGGTGACCGACCCGGTGTCGCCGACCGCCGGGGCGCTCTCGGTTCCGGGCACCGGCACTCCGTCCGCCCGGGCGGTCGGGGGACCCGTCTAGTTCACGACGTCGCGGGGCGGGTCGCCCGCCAGACGGCCGGCCACGTTCTGGACGGCTGCCAGGGCGATCCGCACCAGCGTCTCCCGGGTGACACCCCCGACGTGCGGCGACAGCACCACGTTGGGGGCCCGCAGCAACCGCAGGGCCGGCGTGGGCGGTTCGGGGTCGAAGACGTCGATGCCCGCCCCGGCCAGGGCGCCCTTCTCCAGGGCGTCGGCGAGGGCGTCCTGGTCGATCAGGGCGCCTCGCGCCGTGTTGATGACGAACGCGCTGGGCTTCAGGAGCGCGAGCCGGCCCGCGTCGAGGAGCTGCCGGGTCTCCTCGGTCAGGGGCGCGTGCAGGGAGACGTAGTCCGACGTGCGCAGCAGTTCGTCGAGGGGGACATGACGGGCGCCGCCCAGCTGTGCCTCGGTCTCCTCCGGCAGCCGGCGCCGTCCGGCGTAGACGACGCTCATGTCGAACGCGACCGCGCGCCGCGCGACTTCCCGCCCGATCTGTCCCAGCCCCACGATGCCGAGCGTCTTCCCGGACAGTTCGGTCAGGGAGCGCTGCAGCCGGGGCAGCGCCCAGTCGGCCTCGACGAGCGCGGTGTGCGCCGGGACGAGCTGCTTGGCGAGCGCGAGCATGAGGGCGAAGGTCTGCTCGGCCACGTTCTGCGCCTCGGCGCCGCTGGAGCCGATGGTGCAGACGTCCACCGCGCGGGCCCGCGCCGCCTCCACGTCGACATAGTCGAAGCCGTGGCTGGCGCACTGCACCAGCTCCAGCTCGGGCGCGGCGGCGAGGTGTTCGGCCGTCACGGGGGAGAGCGCCGTGATGATCACATGCGCCGCGCGCAGCGCCTGCGGGTTCTCGTCGGCCTTCTCCACGACGGTCACGTTCGCCTCGCCCGGGAAGAGCGTGGCGAGCCCGGCCCCTGAGGTGCGGCCGCCCACATGGGGCGCGACGACGGCGAGCACGTTCTTCGGGGTCGTCATACGGGGTCCTCGATCAGGTCGGCCGGTCCCACGGTGGTGGGGGAGGCGTGCCCGGACAGGGCGAGCGTGAGGTCCAGCTCGGCGAGCAGACAGCGGATCACGTGCTCCACGCCGGGCTGTCCGTCCAGACCCAGGCCGTACACGTACGGCCGCCCGACGAGCACCGCCTCCGCGCCCAGCGCGAGCGCCTTGAAGATGTCGTCGCCGGTGCGGATCCCGCTGTCGAACAGGACCGTCAGCCGGTCGCCGACCGCCTCAGCGACCCGCGGCAGCGCATCGGCCGCCGCCACGGAACCGGCCACCTGCCGGCCGCCGTGGTTGGACACCACCACCCCGTCCATCCCGGCGTCCGCGGCGGCCCGTGCGTCGTCCGGGTGCAGGATGCCCTTGAGGACGATCGGCCCGTCCCAGTTCTCCCGCAGGAAGGCCAGGTCAGGCCAGGTCTTGCCGGGGTCCGCGAACATCCCCACGAAGTGCATCACCGCCGCGTTCGGATCCTCCGCCACCGGCTTGGCCAGACCCGCCTGGAACGCCGGGTCGGAGAAGTAGTTGGCGGTGCCCACCCCGTGCAGGAACGGCAGATAGGCCTGGTCGAGGTCGCGTGGCCGCCAGGCCAGCAGCGGGGTGTCCAGCGTGACGACGAGCGCGGTGAACCCGGCTGCCTTGGCCCGGCCGAGGAAGCTGAGCGCCACCTGGGGGTCCTTCGGCCAGTACAGCTGGAACCAGCGTTCGGCGTCCCCCATCGCCTCCGCGACCTGCTCCATCGGGGTGCTGGACGCCGAGGACAGGACGTACGGGACGCCCTGCGCCGCGGCGGCCCGGGCGGCGGCGGACTCGGCGCCCGGGTGCATGATCGACAGCACGCCGACCGGTGCCAGGGCCAGCGGGGCGGGCAGGGCGCGGCCCAGTACCTCGACCGACAGATCCCGTTCGTGCACGTCCCGCAGCATCCGCGGCACGATCCGGCGCCGTTCGAGCGCGGCCCGGTTGGCCCGGGCGGTGCTCCCGTCACCGGCGCTGCCCGCCACGTATCCGACCGGGCCGGGGCCGAGGCGCTGCTCGGTGAGCTCCTCCAGCCGGGTCAGATCGGTGGGCAGCCGCGGTACGGCGCCCGACATGCCGTTCAGATAGATCTCGTACTGGAAGTCCGCCCAGTGCTTCGCCATCCGTACGTCCCGCCTCTCGTCGCTGAGAACGCGTTGCGCTCCGACGATACTGGCGAGTAAACGCCGGTCAGCACACCGGGGTCAGCCGCCGTTGGGCACCGCGACGGGCTCCGGCTCGCCGGACTCCGCGCCCGGTCCCGTGATCGGCGGCACCGGCACGTCGACGGTGCGGGCGAGCCGCGCGCCCTCGGGCCCGTACACCGCGCGGGGCTCGGGGAAGAGCCGCAGCAGCGACAGGAACAGGACGGCAGCCACGACCAGGGAGAGCGGCAGGCCGATGTCGACGCCGTCGGCGAGGTCGCCCAGCGGACCGACGAACTGGCCCGGGATGTTGGTGAACAGCACGCCGATCACCGCCGACACCCACCAGGCGGTCATGCCCCGCCAGTTCCAGCCGTGTGCGAACCAGTAGCGGCCGCCGCGCTGACGGCGGTTGAAGACCTGGAGGGCGTCGGGGTCGTACCAGCCACGGCGGGTCCAGAAGCCCAGCATCATCACGACCATCCACGGTGTGGTGCAGGTGATGATCATCGTGGCGAAGGTCGAGATCGACTGCACGAGGTTCAGGCCGAACCGGCCGATGAAGATGAACGCGATCGACAGCACGCCGACGAAGAGCGTCGCCTGCACGCGGCTCAGCCGGGGAAAGACGGACGAGAAGTCCAGGCCGGTCCCGTACAGCGCGGTCGTGCCCGTCGACATGCCGCCGATCAGCGCGATCAGACACACCGGCAGGAAGAACCAGCCCGGCGAGATCGCCAGCAGGCCGCCCACGAAGTCGGGGGCCGCGGGGTCGACGTAGTCCGGTGCCTCGGCCGCGATGATGCTGGCGGTCGTCAGGCCGAAGAGGAACGGCAGCAGTGTGGCGATCTGCGACAGGAAGGCGGCGCCGATCACCTTGCGGCGCGGGGTGCTCGCCGGGATGTAGCGCGACCAGTCGCCGAGGAACGCGCCGAACGACACGGGGTTCGACAGCACGATCAGCGCCGCGCCGATGAAGGACGGCCAGAACAGGGACTGCGTGGCCGCGTCCGCCGAGTCCGTGAAGACGCCCGCGTACGACGGGTCGAAGTCGCCGGCGAACGCGATCGCGCCGAGCAGGAACAGCAGGCTCGCCGCGGCCACCGCGACCTTGTTGACGAACAGCATGAACCGGAAGCCGTACACGCACACCGCGAGGACCAGACAGGCGAACAGCGCGTACGCCACGACGTACGACAGATCGCCGCGCGGCAGGCCGAAGAGCCGGTGGGCGCCGCCGACCAGGGCGTCCCCTGAGCTCCACACCGAGATGGAGAAGAACGCGATCGCGGTGAGCAGCGACAGGAACGAGCCGATCACCCGGCCGTGCACACCGAGGTGCGCGGACGAGGACACGGCGTTGTTGGTGCCGTTGACCGGACCGAACACCGCCATCGGGCACAGGATCAGCGCACCCGCCACGACTCCGAGCAGCGTGGCAGCCAGACCCTGCCAGAAGGAGAGGCCGAACAGGATCGGGAAGGCGCCCAGCACACAGGTGGAGAACGTGTTGGCGCCGCCGAAGGCGAGCCGGAACAGGTCCAGCGGGGTCGCGGTGCGCTCGGCGTCGGGAATGCGGTCGACGCCGTGGGTCTCGACCTCGGTCAGGGACGGCGCGGGGGAGGTGTCGGGCTGCGGGGACAAGGGGGCTCCAACGAGGGGACCGGCGGTGGAGCGCGTCGTGACGCGGGCGGGTCGGGGTGAGGGACGGGCGCTCGCCTTGGCGGGGGTGTGCGGTGCGAGGGGATGCCGTCCTCTCGGGGGTCTGCCGACGGTAAGGCCGGGCTCAGGAGCCACACCAGAGGACGGTTCATCCATCTTTTGTGTCGCGGCTGTACGAATCCTCCATCACTCGGTGTCCGAGGGCGTGTCCTCCGGTTCGGCGTCGGGGCCCTGGGCCCTTACCCGCTGGACGTGTTCGAGGGAGTCCCGCAGTTCGGCGAGCCAGTCGTCGGTGTGCTTCTGGACCAGGCGCACGCACCAGGCGAGCGCGTCGCTGCGGCTGCGGGCCACGCCGCCCGCGATGAGGGTGTCGAGGACCTGGCGCTCGGGCTGGCGCAGCCGGGTCATGACGGGTGCGGACACGTGGGTGAACAGGGCGCGCTCCCCGTCGCACTCCACACCCCAGGAGACCTTCCTGCGGAACCGGTGCTCGGCCTCGACGGCGACCTCGATCCGGGCCTGCCGGGTGCGCTCCCGGAACTCCTGTACGCGGCTCTGTACGGCGGCCTCCCGTTCGGTGGCCGAGGCACCTTCGGCGAGCCGGGGCGCGGGGATGCGGCCGATCACGGTGATCTCCTCGCGGTCGACCGTCAGCTCGGCCAGTCCCTCGAAGAGGTCGTCGGGCAGGCGGCCGGCGAACCAGCCGCGCAGCTTCTCCTGCTGCTCTGTCGTAATCATGTAATGACGATTACTCGACCGGAGGGTGAACGCAAGGGGCGTGCGGTGGGTCCGCCGAGAGCTCAACCGGAATGTTTCAGGCCTATTGCGGAGGCGGGGTGAACCGGCCATTCGGTCGGTAGAGACGATCAAGAACCCCGTGGTTCCGGCGCTGACACGTTCGATTTACGTGACTTCACGCCACTGATTCAACACACAAGGTTACTGAAACCCATGGGGTCGATGTGAGATTCGGCCGCGGACTCGGCAGACTCCCGCTCGCCGGTCCGGCACCGATCGCGCCGGGCCCGGTACCACCCCCGTATCAGCGGAAGGATGCACACAATGCGGAACACCGCGCGCTGGGCAGCGACCCTCGCCCTGACGGCCACCGCCGTCTGCGGCCCCCTCACCGGGACCGCGCTCGCCGCCCCCGCCTCGCTCTACGCCCCCTCGGCCCTGGTCCTCACCGTCGGCCACGGTGAGGACGCCGCCCTCGCCACCCCGGCCCGCGCGGTCACCCTGACCTGCGCCCCGACGTCCTCCGGAAGCCACCCCGCGGCGGCCCTCGCCTGTGCCGAACTGCGCGGCGTCGGCGGCGACTTCGACGCGCTGACCGGCCGGGACGACGTGATGTGCACCAAGGAGTACGACCCGGTGGTCGTCACCGTCGACGGTGTCTGGCAGGGCAGACGCGTCTCCTACGAGCGCACCTTCGCCAACGAGTGCGTGAAGAGCACCCACGGGACCAGCCTCTTCGCGTTCTGAGGACCGGGGTCGCGGGGTCCCCGTGCATCGACAGCGGTTCGTGGCTGGGGAGCGCGAGCCCTGACGCGGGGATCCCTCGCGATCTCGTACGGGGGCCGGCTGGGCGGAGTGGGGCCGCCCGGCCGGCCTTCGGATCAGCCCCGCCGCTCCGGCAGTTCCGGCAGCGGCGGAAAGCGGCCCAGTAACCCCGAGGCGCGCAGCAGCCGCCGTATGCGCGCGCTCCGCGAGACGATCCGCAGCCGCCCGCCGTGCTCCCGCGCCCGGGAGTCCGCCCGGCACAGGACCCGCAGGCCGGAACAGTCGAAGAAGTCGACCGTACGAAGGTCGACCAGAACGTCCGGCCGCTCGCCCTCGGTCGCGGCGTGCAGATGCTCGGCCAGGGAACCCGCGGTCGCCATGTCGATCTCGCCCGCGGCCTCGACCACCGTGAAGGCGTCGTGCCGGTAGGTACGGGCGTACGGGTTCGCCGCCGGGGGTCCGGATCCGCCGGTGCCCTCGGAAGGTCCGGGGGCGCGATCGCCGGACTCCGGTGTCATGTCGGCTCCACCTCGGCAGGGGCGCGTATTCGATCTCGGTAACTACCCCGGTGGGTGCGGGGCATCCCTGAGAAGCCCGGCGCAAGATCTGGTTCACTCGACATGGTGAATTCCGCGAATAGTTATTGACTTTTAGTCGGCTTTTCTGCAAGTCGGTGCCCTGTTCAAGCGGTTGTCGGCGCCGTAGAGTCACCGTGCCGCCCCGGCCCCCGGCTGCACCGCTGTCGCGCAACAGGGGGTGGGACGTGGGTACGCCGGTACACGCTCCCTCCGACGAGCCTCCGCTGCTCACCCAGTTCGGACTGCTGGAACCCGCGCTGGAGATGGAGTTCACGGCACACTTCCCCCGTCGCGGCGGCGAAGTGGCGGCAGACGCGGCGACGGCCGCGGTCACCGGGGTCGTCGAGGCACCGGCATGGTTCCTGGCCTCCCTGCTCGACGCCGGCCGGCGGGTGAGCAGCTGTCTGCTGGCCCGGACGACGGCGGACGTCTGCCGGATCGTCCTGACTGCGGACAGCGGGGGCATCACGATGGCGGGCACGGACGACGTGCTGATCGCCCTGGACCGGGACCACCACGACGCGGCAACGGGACTGCCCCTGCTGGGCGTTGTCGACGGACTGCATGTCCATCGTGGTTCCGAGGGGCAGGTGTGGGTGGTGTGGGAAAGGCACTGGTGCCCGGCCGGTGACGCGCGGGGCGGGGCCTAGGACCGCTCGCGGTGGCTGGTGTCGCACCACGGACAGCGGCGGCTGCGGCGGCAGGTGCACCGGGCGACGCGGAAACGGTCGGAGGAGACCGTGGTCCCGTCCTCCGGTTCGGCCGTCAGGAAACGGTGCTCCAGCGCGGCCCGGGTGCGCGGCGGGGCCAGGTCGTCGGCATCGCCCGCCTCACCCCGGCGCCGTCGCCGCTCCTCGGAGTCCGAGGCGCGCGGCTCCGCCTCCTCGGTCTCCTGGAGGACTTCCTGCCGGGCGGTCCGGGGACGGTTCCTGTCGTCGGACTCGGACCAGGTGTCTCCTTTCCCGGGACCTTCGCCTTTGTCAGCTCCGCGCGGCCGCGATCCGCAGGGGCATCGGATCCTGGGGGGCGGTCTCCTCTTCGAGGCGGCCGGCCTCTGTCCACCAGGACGGGCCGTCCTCGATGCGGCGCAGCAGGACGCCCTCACGGATCGCCCAGGGACAGAGGGTGACCGTCTTGATGCCGGTCAGCTTCAGCGCCGTGTGCCCGACCACCGCACCGGCGAGGCTCTGGGCGGCGCGCGGCGCGGAGATGCCGGGCAACCGGGAGCGTTCGACGGCGGGGAGTGCGGCGAGGCGGACGATCGCCTCCCGCAGGTCCGAGCGGTGCAACCGGCGTTCCGTGAAGGGCCCGTGTCGTCCGGGCGGGGCCCCGCACAGCCGTCCCAGCTGCTGGAAGGTGCGGGAGGTGGCCACCGCGGTGTGCGGCCCCTCCCAGCGGATCCGGGCCGCGACATCCCGCAGTTGGTGGCGGACCCGGCGGCGCAGTGCCCGCACCAGGTCCGGCGTCGGTTGGTCCTCGCCCTCGAAGAACTCATGGGTCAGCCGTCCCGCGCCCAGCGGCAGCGAGGCCACGAAGTCCGGCAACCGGCCCCGCCCGAAGGCCACTTCGAGCGAGCCGCCGCCTATGTCGAGCAGTGTCAGCGGACCCGACCGCCAGCCCATCCAGCGCCGCGCCCCGAGGAAGGTGAGCTCGGCCTCCAGTTCGCCCGGCAGCGTGTACAGCCCGACCCCGGTGCGCGAGCGCACCTCGCGCAGGACCTCGCTGCGGTTGGAGGCGTTGCGTACCACGGCGGTCGCGAAGGCCTGCGGCGGCGCCGCACCCCACTTCGCCGCGGCCCGGCTCGCCTCGGCCACCGCTCCTACGAGCCGTTCGACGGCCTCCTCGGGCAACGGGCCGCCGGGATCGACCTGTTCGGAGAGTCTCAGGCGCCACTTCGCGGTGTGCACCGGCAGTGGCACCCCGCCCTCCGCATCTGCCACCACCAGCCGGACCGTGTTCGAGCCCACATCCATCACGCAGAGTCGCATGGATGCGTGAGTACCCGTCTGCGGGCCGTCACGCACCGTGCCAGGGCGTGAGCCGAGGGAACCAGCCAGGCACGGCACCGCGGTAGCGCGCGTACTCCGCGCCGAACCGGTCGGCGAGCGCGGGCTCCTCGTACCACCGCGCGAACGCCCACATCAGCGCCCAGGCGCCGGCGCCGTAGCCGAACAGCACCGGCCGGGCGAGCAGCAGTCCCTGGCCGCCGATCGTCGCGACCACGGCGACGTACATCGGATTGCGCACATGCCGGTACAGCCCGCCCACCACCAGGTGCTCGGTCGGAGCGACCGGCGCCGGAGTGCCCAGGCCCTCGCGCACGAACCGCACGAAGGCGGCCAGCAGAACGGCCGCGCCCGCGAGGAGCGGGAGCAGACCGAGCAGACGGACGGACAGCCACCAGTCGCCGGACCGCCACTCGGTCAGCCACCACGGCAGCAGCCCGGCCACCGTGCCGGGCGCGAGCGCGAAGAAGACCGTGCTGCCGAGGGCTGCCGCCGGTGTGCGCATACCGCCACCATGACAGCGAGGAGGGGCCGCCGTCTCCCTGCGGACGGCGGCCCCTCGGTTCAAGTGGCGGTCACATGTGGACGACGGGTGCGGCGTCCGCGTCCTGCTCCGGAACCCCGCGCCGGTAGAGCAGGAAGGCGATCAGCGCACCGGCGGCGAAGAAGCCCGCCGACCACCAGAAGGCGGTGGTGTAGCTCTCGATCGTCGCCCGCGCCTGGACCAGCTTGCTGGTCGCGTCCTTCCCGGCCAGGTAGTCGGTCGCGGCGCTCGCGGCCAGCGTGTTCAGCAGCGCCGTACCGATCGAACCGCCCACCTGCTGCATGGCGTTGACCGTGGCGGAGGCGACGCCCGCGTCCTCGGCCGCCACCCCGCCGGTGGCCAGCTGCATCGCAGCCGGCATGACCAGGCCGAGACCGGCGCCGATGATGATCAGTTGGGGCAGAACGGCGGTGAGGTAGTCGGAGTCGGTGCCGATCCCGGTCAGCCAGGCCATGCCGACCACGGAGATCGCGAAGCCCAGCGGGACGACGGTCTTCGGGCCGATCCGGGGCACCAGCACGGTCGTGCCGAGCTGGGCCATCACCATCAGCGCGGCGACCATGGGCAGGAACGCCACACCGGTCTTGGTCGGGCTGAACCCCAGGTTGAGCTGGAGGTAGTAGGTGAGGAAGAGGAAGACGCCGAACATGCCCGCGCCGGAGATCAGTACCGCGAAGAAGGAGGCCGCGCGGTTGCGGTCGAGCAGGATGCGCAGCGGCAGCAGCGGGTGCGCGGCCTTGGTCTGCCACCAGGTGAAGGCGGCCAGCAGCACACCGCCGGCGATCAGGAAGCCCCAGGTCTCGGGCGAGCTCCAGTCGTGCGTCTCGGCGTTGGAGAAGCCGTAGACCACGGAGAACAGACCGGCGGCGACGAGGATCGTGCCGGGCACGTCCAGCTTGGAGTTGGCGGCGTCGCGGTGGTTGTTGAGCAGGAACCAGCCGCCGACGAAGGCGACCACGGCGATGACGACGTTGACGTAGAGGGTCCAGCGCCAGTCGAGGGCGTCGGTGAGGATGCCGCCGAGCAGCAGACCCACCGCGCCACCCGCGCCGGCGATGGCGCCGTAGACGCTGAACGCCTTGGCGCGCTCCTTGGCGTCGGTGAACGTCGTGTTCAGGAGGGAGAGCGCGGCGGGCGCGAGCAGTGCGCCGAAGGCACCCTGGAGGGCACGGGCGGTGACCAGCATCTCGAAGTTGGTGGCGGCACCGCCGAGCGCGGAGACCGCGGCGAAACCGACGACACCGATCAGGAAGGCGGGCTTGCGGCCGAAGAGGTCGGCGATCCGGCCGCCGAGCAGCAGGAGGGAGGCGAAGGCCAGCGCGTACGCGGTGACGATCCACTGCCGGTTGCCGTCGGAGAACCCGAGGTCGGCCTGGGCCGAGGGAAGGGCGATGTTCACGATGGTCGCGTCGAGGACCACCATCAGCTGGGCGAGGGCGACGACCGCGAGGATCCACCACCGCTTGGAGGTGGAGGCCTCGGGCGACGCCTCGCCCGCGCCCGTCGGGGCGTTCTCGGTCAGGGTCTTCTGGGACATGGCGGAACCACTCCAGGGAAGGCGTTCGGATTTTACGAAGTCGTAAACGAAACTGTTTCGTACACCTTGAGGCTAGAGCACTTTTAGCGAAACGGCAAAGTTTCGATGAGGGGCGAGGTTGATTGTGACCAGCGGCACATTCGAGGTCGACGGCGCGGGCCTGTACTACGAGCGGCGGGGGAGCGGTCCGGCGCTGCTGATGATCAGCGGCGCGGGCGGGGACGCGGGCTACTACACAAGGGTCGCGGCGGACCTTGCCGACGCCTTCACCGTGATCACCTACGACCGGCGCGGCAATTCGCGCAGCACCGGCCGCTCCGGCGTGCCGATGGATCTCGCGCAGCAGGCGTCCGACGCCCGCGCCCTGATCGACGGCCCGGCGGGCGGCCGGGCGCTGGTGTTCGGCAACAGCGGGGGCGCGATCATCGGGCTGACTCTCGCCGCACTGCACCCCGACTCCCTGGTGGGTCTGATCGCTCACGAACCGCCCGCGGTGAACGTCCTGCCCGACGGCGACCCCGCCCGCGGTTTCTTCGCCGACCTGGCAGACCGCTACGCGCGGGGCGGAGCGCCGGCCGCGGGTCGCCGGTTCGCGCAGACGGTGCGCGGCGAGGGGGCATATCGCTGGCCGGTCGATCTGTGGCAGCGCTTCCTCGGCAACCAGGACCACCTCTTCGGTGCCGAATGGCAGGGCTTCGCCGGCTTCCGTCCCGACGAGGCCGCCCTGAAGGCGGCGCCGTTCCCGATCGTCCTGGGCGCCGGCGCGGAGGATCGCGGTACGTACTACGCCCGGCCGTCGGTCGAGATCGCCCGCCGGATCGGTGCGCCCTGGGTGGAGTTCCCCGGCATTCACATGGAGTTCCTGCGTCACCCGGACCGGTTCGCCACGGCGCTGCGGGCACTGGCGACCTGGGTGCACACGGACGACCGGTCTGCCGAGCCCGATATGCCTTGACTGGCATATAACTGCGGTGGCATATTGAGCTCATGTCCGACGCCGCGCCCTGGACCGCCCTCGCCGACCCCCACCGGCGGACCATCGTCGCGCTGCTCCTGGAGCGGCCGCGGCCCGTCGGGGAGATCGTGGAGGAATGCGGTCTGAGCCAGCCGAGCACCTCGAAGCATCTGAAGGTGCTCAGGGAAGCGGGGCTGGTCCGGGTCCGGCAGGACGCGCAGCGCCGTGTCTACGCCCTCGAACCGGCCCCGATCGCCGCACTCGACGCCTGGCTGGCCCCCTACCGCAGGCTGTGGAACAACAGCCTGGACGCGCTGGGCCGCCGCCTCGACGAGACCGCGCCGGACGACCCCGAGGAACCCTCTCCGAAGGACTGATCCACCATGTCCGCAGACCTCACCGGCACCTGTCTGACCCTGGACGACGGCCGCCCGGCCGTCCGCTTCAGCCGTACCTACGACCATCCCGTCGAGCGCGTCTGGCAGTTCGTGACCGACGCCGACGAACTCGCCCACTGGTTCCCGTCCCGCGCCGAGATCGACCCGCGGCCCGGCGGGGAGATCAGGTTCAGCGGCGATCCGAACATGGCGGACTCCAAGGGCCGGGTCCTGTCCGTCGACGCGCCCCGGCACCTGTCCTTCGAGTGGGGCGGCGACGAACTGCACTTCGACCTGGAGGCGTTGGACGAGAAGCGCACCCGCTTCACGCTCACCAACGTACTGAGCGAGGCCGACACCGCGGCCCGCAACGGCGCCGGCTGGGAGGTCTGCCTGGCCGCCCTGGAGACGTACGCCAACGGATCGCCCACCGGGAGTCAGGCCTCCTGGAAGGAGTTCTACGACGGCTACGTGGCCGCCGGTGTCCCCTCCGGCGCCCCCGTCCCGGGCCTCGACTGACCCCTCACGCCAGCTGCCGGCGCACCAGCTCGTGCAGTCGCCCGCCCGTGTCCGCGAGCAACTGCGCGGGCGGGCCCTGCTGGGCGACCTTGCCGTCCTCCATCACGATCACACGGTCGGCGTCCAGCACCGTCGAGAGACGGTGCGCGATCACGATCCGGGTGGCGTTGAGGGCCTTGGTGGACTCGATCACCCTGCGCTGTGTCTCGTTGTCGAGGGCGCTGGTCGCCTCGTCGAAGAACAGGATGCGCGGCCGGCGGATCAACGCCTGCGCGATCATGAGCCGTTGGCGCTGTCCGCCGGAGACCGCACCGCTGCCGGACACGATCGTGTGGAGCCCCATCGGCATCCGCTTGATGTCCTCCGCGAGCCCCGCCATCTCGGCCGCCACCATGACCTCCTCCGGCGTGAACGGCTCGGTCCCGCAGATGACGTCCATGATCGAGCCGTTGAACGGCTGGGCGTGCTGAAGCACCACCCCGCACTGCCGGCGCACCGCCGACTGGTCGAGCGCCGCCAGGTCCTGACCGTCGTACAGCACACTCCCCGAGACCGGCGGATCGAAGCCGATCAGCAGCCTGAGCAGCGTCGACTTGCCGCAGCCGCTGGGGCCGACGACCGCCACGAACTCGCCGGGGCGCACCTCGAACGACACGTCGTCCAGCACGAGCGGGCCGTCGTCGGAGTAGCGGAAGGACAGCCTGCGCGCCTCGATCCCGCCGGACAGCGGACCCGGCCGGGTGGTGGCCGTGCGCACCTCGGGGGCGGCGTCGAGGACCGGCTTGATCTCCTCGAACAGCGGCAGCGCGCCCACCGCCGAGACGAAGGAGCCGGTCAGCTGGGTGACGGAGGTCAGCACCATCGTCACCGAGGTGTTGAAGGAGAGGAACGCCGCCGCCGACATCGAGCCGCGCGCCGGGCCGGCGAGCAGCATGAACATCAGCAGGGTGCAGATGGGCAGATAGACGGCGCCCATCACCGTGGTGAGGTTCTTGATCCGCCCCACCTTCTGCTGGAGCTCCCGGCTGCGCGCGAACTGCGAGGCCCAGGCCGCGTACGCGTAGTTCTCGGCGGCCGCGACCCGCAGCTTGGGCAGCCCGCGCAGGGTCTGGAAGGCCTGGTTGTTCAGCTTGTTGCCGAGCACCACCAGGCGCCGCTGCCAGCGCACCTGCCACAGCCCGAGCCCCAGGAACACCGCGGCGATCACCACGAGCATGCCGATCGCCGCCATCGCCATCGAGGCGCTGTACCAGAACAGCAGCCCCAGGTTCATCGCGCCGACGGTCACCGACTGGGCGACGACCGGCCCCACTCCCGCCAGCAGCCGGCGGATCGAGCTGATCCCCATCGCCGCGCTCGCCAGCTCACCGGTGGACCGCTCGGTGAAGAACTTCGTCGGCAGCCGCAGCAGCCGGTCCCAGACAGCCGGTTGGAGGGTCGCCTCGATACGGCCCTCCAGACGCAGGATGGTCAGGTTCTGCAGCAGCATGAACGCCGCCGCCACGAAACTGCTGATCATCACCGCGAGACAGACCTGCACGATCAGGTTCGTCTGCGCCTTCGGTACGAACTCACCGAGGATCTGGCCGGTGGCGATCGGCACGATCGCCCCGATCGCCACGGTGACGAGCCCGCTGAGCAGGAGGTTCGTCAGGTCCCCGCCCATACCCTGCATGCTGAACCGCAGCAGTCTGAGCGGACTGAGCCGCCGCTCGGGCAGCGGCCGGTAGAACATGACGGCACGCGGCTCGAACTCCTCCGCGTTGGCCTTCTCGATCGGCGTCTCGCGGCCCGTCGCCGGATGCACCGCCACATAGCCGCCGCGCCGCCACAACAGCGCGACCGGCGCACCGGACAGCGCGCGATGGCCCACCAGCGGGCCGACGTTGTCCCGCCACCAGCTGCCGTCCAGACGCACGGCCCGGGCCCGTACGCGCGAGGCGAGCGCGATCTGCTCGACCGGGTCGAGACGATCGCTGCCCGTACCGCTCTGCGCCGGGTCGGCGAGCGTGATCCCGGCGGCGTGGGCGACCAGCCTGCACGCCGCGTAGGAGGCGTCCGCGTCCGCGGGCGTCGTGCGCTTGCCCGAGGACTTGCCGATCGACGCGAGCAGGGTCCGGTCGGCCTGGGCGCGGACCGCCTCACCGGCCTTGATGCCCTCGGCCGTCCGGTTCTCATGGGTGCGTTCCAGCTGCTCGATCCAGCGGTCCAGCGTGGTCAGCAGCCGGTACTGCTGGTCGACCATGCTCTGCCAGATGGCGGGGTCCATCAGGAGATCGGCGGCCGCATCGGCCCCGTACAGCGATCCGTACTGCACACTGCCCGGCGGCACCTGCATCCAGAACACGTCGTCGTCGGTGACCTCGGCGGCGCGTTCGTTCGCCATCGGCGCCTGGAAGAGGATCGAGAGGCTGCGGCCGACGCCGAGGGCGAGCGCGTACTCCAGCGGGCTCGTCGTCGGCGGTACGTACTGCGGGTTGCCGTACTCGTCGTAGGACCAGGTCTGGGTGTTCGCGGGCTGGTACAGCTCCCGCAGTCCGATGCGGTGGACCACGCAGTCCCTGAGCGGGCGGGCGACCAAGGTGTGCTGGGGACCGGGGCCGGGACCGAGGATCAGGGAGCCCGCCTCCAGGCGGCCCAGGTGGTGCCAGTGGCCCTGCTGTTCGACGTCCACCGCGAACAGGTCCACGGCTCCGGACGCGACCAGCCACAGGACCTGCGGGCCTTCGAGGTCGAGGCGGTTGAACCCCGAGCAGTCGATGGGGGTGCCCATGGCGCCGAGCGCGGTGAGGACGACGTCCCCTTCGTGTGCGGTCGTCATCTCATCGCTCCCTGACCAGCGCCGCGTACGCACCGCCGTGCGCCACCAGCTCCTCGTGCCGCCCGCGTTCCACGATGGTGCCGTGCTGGAGTACGACGATCTCGTCGCTGTCGCGCACGGTGCTGAGCCGGTGTGCGATCACCACACACGCACAGCCGCGCCTGCGGAGGTTGTCCATCACGATCTGCTCGGTCTCCGCGTCCAGAGCGCTCGTCACCTCGTCCAGCACCAGGATGCTGGGGCGGCGGACCAACGCCCTGGCGATCTCCAGGCGTTGGCGCTGGCCGCCGGAGAAGTTGCGGCCGTCCTGCTCGACCCGGCTCTGGATGCCGCCGGGGCGGCGCATCACCACGTCGTACAGCGCCGCGTCCCGCAGCGCGTCCACCACCGCCTCGTCCGGGATCGACGGGTCCCACAGCGCCACGTTGTCGCGGATCGAGCCCTCGAAGAGGAAGACGTCCTGGTCGACGAAGGAGACGGAGGAGGCGAGCGCCCCGCGCGGGATGTCCTCCAGGCGCTGTCCGTCGATGCGGATGACACCCTCCCAGGCCGTGTACAGGCCCGAGATCAGCCGGGAGACCGTGGACTTGCCGCTGCCCGAACCGCCGACGAGGGCCACCTGCTGGCCCGGGCCGACGGTGAGGTCGAAGCCGGTCAGCAGGGGCTTGTCGAGCGGGTTGTAGCCGAAGGTGATGTTCTGCAGTTCGACATGGCCGTGCAGCCGGCGCGTGGAGTCGCCGGCGCCGGGACGGCCGTAGAGCGGGTCCGCCTGGAAGTTCTCCACGTCCTTGAGGCGGGCCACGTCCGCCGCGAAGTCCTGGATGCGCCCGGCGACTCCGTTGAGCCGGGTGATCGGGGCGGTGAAGCGGGTGACCAGGGACTGGAACGCCACCAGCAGACCGACCGAGATACCGCCCTCCACCGCGCGCATGCCGCCGATCCACAGGATCAGCGCGCTGTTGAGCGAGGCCAGCGTCGGGGCGACCACGCCCAGCCAGGCGCTCGGCACGCCGAGCCGCTGCTGCTCCTCCAGCGTGGTGGCGTGCTGTCCCGCCCACTTGCGGAAGTAGCCGTCCTCGCCGCCGGTCGCCTTCATCGTCTCGATCAACTGGAGGCCGGTGTAGGCGGTGTTGGTGAGCCGGGCGCTGTCCGCGCGGAGTTTCGCCGTACGGGTGGCCCGCAGCCGGATGACGACTCGCATGGCGACGATGTTCAGCAGGGCGACGGCGATGCCGACGAACGTGAGCTGCGGATCGTAGGTGTAGAGCAGCAAGGCGTAGAGCACGACCACCACCGCGTCCACGCCCGCCGCCGCGAGGTCGCGGGCCAGCGTCTCGGCCACGGCGTCGTTGGACTGGAGGCGCTGCACCAGGTCGGCCGGGCTGCGCTGGGAGAAGAACGTCACCGGCAGCCGCAGCAGATGGCGCAGGAAGCGGGCGCTGGAGAGCGTGGAGGAGATGATGCGGCCGCGCAGCAGGTTCGCCTGTTGCAGCCAGGTGAGGACCAGGGTGAGCAGGACACACGTCCCCATCGACGCGAACAGCACGCCGAGCAGGGAGGTCTGCCCCCCGATCAGGAACATGTCGATATAGGTACGGCTCAGCGCGGGCACCGCCGCGCCGACCAGCACCAGGAGCAGGCTCGCCAGCACCGCGGCGGGCATCGTGCCCGCGGTGCCGCGCAGCCGGGCCGGCATCGCGCCGAGTACCCCCGGTTTGCGCCCGCCCTTGGTGAAGCCGTCGCCCGGCTCCATCACCAGGACGACACCGGTGAAGCTGGAGTCGAAGTCCTCCATGGGCACGAACCGGCGGCCCTTGCCGGGGTCGTTGATGTACACCCCGCGACGGCCGAAGCGGCGGCCCATGCCGTCGTAGACGACGTAGTGGTTGAACTCCCAGAACAGCACGGCCGGCGTCCTCACCTCCGCGAGGGCGGCCGTGTCCATCTGCATGCCCTTGGCGGTGAGACCGTAACTACGGGCCGCCTTGAGGAGGTTGCTCGCGCGGGAGCCGTCGCGCGAGACACCGCACGCGATGCGCAGCTCCTCCAGCGGGACGTGCTTGCCGAAGTGGCCCAGCACCATCGCCAGCGAGGCGGCACCGCACTCCACGGCCTCCATCTGGAGGACGGTGGGTGTGCGGACGGTCTTCGCCTTCCCCTTGGGGACGGGGCGCTTGGGCGGGGTGGCCCGGCGTCTGCTGCGGGTGTCCTGTGCGGTGCTCACGGCAGCAGCCAATCGACGGGGTGCTGGTCGGCCAGCCGGATCGAACCCGTGGCCACGGTCATGGAGGTCAGGGTGAAGGGCGGCCCGTCCTCGGAGGACCACTTGTAGCCGCTCTTCGTGCCGGACGCCTTGTCCAGCTTCACCAGTACGGCCACCGGCCTGCCGTCCTTGGTGAACTGCTCGCCGAGCTGGCTGTCCCCGAGGAACGCGGAGATCTGCTGCGCCGACTGTGCCGAGCGGTCCACCGACTTCACATGGCCGCGCAGCACGCCGTACTCCTGGGTGGGCACCGAGGAGACGGTGAGGTCCACGGCGGCGTGCGCGGGGATGGAGGCCGCGTTCTCGGCGGGCACGTACACGGTGGCGTACAGGGGGTCCTTGGTGTGCGCGACCTTCTCCACGGCGGCGACGTTCGCCCCGGTCTGGATGATCTGCCCGATGGTCGCGGCCAGTGCGGTGACCCGCCCCGCGGCGACCGAGCGGACGACGGAGTCGCCCTGGGACGTACGGACCTTCAGTACGGGGGAGTTGGCCGGCAGTTGCTCGCCCTCCTCGGCGAGGACCGCGGTGACCTGGCCCGCGACGGGGCTCTGCAGGATGTAGCTGCCCTGCCCGTGGGTGAGGATCGCGGACGCGCTCACGGTGGAGGCGACCGAGCCGGTCACTGCCCACACGGACGCGGCGGCCATGACGACCACGGTCACGGAGAGCGCGAGCCAGCCCTGGGGGCGGGCGAAACGCACCGGAAGGTCGAGCTCCTCCGGTGACTGGAGCTTGGCGAGGGCCTGTTGGCGGAACTGCACGGGACTTTCCCCCACCTGAAAATGACAGTGGACCGGCCCTTGGGAGCCGGTTGCTTCAGGGCATCCGTGAGTCCCGGAGCCGGGAAACGGCTCCGGGACTCAGGACACAAGGTGCGATCAGAGACCGGCGACCAGGTTCGTGACCGGGGCCACGGAGAGGCCGGTGACACCCTCGACGGTGCCGACGGCCGTGTCGACCAGGCCGGAAACCGGGGCGATGCCGTCCACCAGGCCGGTGACGGTGCCCAGGGCGTTCAGCTGCAGGCCGCCGGAGACGTTGTCGAGCTCGGCGTCGGAGATCTCGACGGTCTCAACCTGGGGGGTGGAGTTCATGATGGAACTTCCCTTCATATGGATATTCACAAGGGGGAGCGGTGACCCCTCTGGGGACGGCCGCGACCGCAGGCGCCAAGCGCCCGTTTCCGAAGCCCTGTGCGGCTCCTGCGGTGCGATGGATCAAAGCACGCGGCGGCCGTGCCCTTCCAATCAACCAATGGCCTCACCAGGCAACTTGAGCCCCACAAGCACCGAACCGTGCAGGAGTGCGCACGGCTCGGTGGCGACTTCTTCACACCGGGCGCGTGTTCCGTTCATACGCGCCCTTGCGGCCCGGGAAGCGAATCAGACACTCCCGCCCCAATGACGTACGAGGCCGCACGCGCTTGTGCAGAACCACCACGCCCGGTGACTTCGTTGAGTATTGGATGTGCAGATTCCCTGAAGCCAGGATTCGGCACGGAGTTCGGAACGGACCGTTGTCGTCCGGTTGCGGACCGTGTCAGCCCAGTAGTGCGTACACGGTGCTCGCGCGGGCCGCGAGTTCGCCCGACCCCGCGTCGGTCATCGTGATGTCGGCGAACGCCATACGCCGGCCCAGCTTGGTGACGACCGCTTCGATCAGGACATCCGAACCGGCCACCGCACGCTGGAACGACGTCGACTGCTGCACCGTCGTCATCGGTCCGTAGGTGCCGCGCGCCCCCGAGACCGCGATCACCGTGGCCGTGTCGGCGGCGGCCATCAATGCCTGTCCCGACAGTGCTCCGCCCTCCCGCGACAGGCGGTCCGACCAGGGCAGACGCAGGGTGGCGCGATGGTCGTCCAGGGCCTCGACCGACAGGCCCAGCTCAAGGACCCAGGGGGCGAAGTTGTCGGCGAGGATCTTGTCGGCTTCGGCGGTGGTCATCGTCATATGGGGGATTGTTCCCGCTCCCGGCCCGCCGGACGCGGACCCTGGCCGATTCGCGATTGCGTAAAGAGATTGCCTGCAAACGGAATTGAACGCCCCACGTGGCTCCTGCGTACCCACTGCCATCCAGGCGCCCCGACAAGCCGCCGACGACCGGCGGCACTGACCCCGTCCTTCAGGAGGTCGAGTAGTTTGAGTCACAAGCGAATTCCGAAGCGCAAGGCCGCGATCGCAGCGGGCGGCGTGGTGGCGCTCGGAGCAGCCGCAATTCTCCTGCCGCAGGCGAACGCCAACCAGGACGGCTCCTCGGGCCAGGCCGCAGCGCCCAAGACCCTCAAGGCATCGGACGCCTCGGATCTCGCCTCGCAGCTCGCCGACCTGCTCGGCGAGTCGTTCGCCGGTTCGTACTACGACGCGGACCAGCAGCAGCTCGTCGTCAACGTCATCTCGGGCGACAACAACAATGTGATCGTCCAGGCGAAGAAGGCCGGCGCGGAGATACGCGAGGTCGACAACAGCCTCGCCGAACTGGCCGCCGGCGCGCAGACGCTGAAGTCCGACGCGACCATCCCGGGCACGGCCTGGGCCGTGGACCCCCGGACGAACAAGATCCTCGTCACCGCCGATAAGACGGTCACCGGCGACAACTGGGACCAGCTGGAGTCGACCGTCCAGACCCTCGGCTCCGGCATGGCGACCATCAAGAAGTCGGCCGGCACCTTCAAGACGTTCCTCTCCGGCGGCGACGCCATCTTCGCCGGCGGCGCCCGCTGCTCGGCTGGGTTCAACGTCACCGCGGGCGACGGCACCCCGGCCTTCCTGACCGCCGGTCACTGCGGGGTCGCCGCGGCGGAGTGGTCCGATGCGGACGGCGGCGCTCCGATCGCCACCGTCGACCAGGCCACGTTCCCCGGGGACGGCGACTTCGCCCTGGTCAAGTACGACGACCCGGCGACCGTCGCGCCGAGCGAGGTCAACGTCGGTGACCAGACCGTCGCGATCTCCCAGGCCGCGGACGCCGAGGTCGGCCTCCAGGTGTTCCGGATGGGCAGCACCACCGGGCTCAACGACGGCCAGGTCCTCGGACTCGACGCCACCGTGAACTACCCGGAGGGCACCGTCACCGGGCTCATCCAGACCAACGTCTGCGCCGAACCCGGCGACAGCGGCGGCTCGCTGTTCACCCAGGACGGCCTGGCCATCGGCCTGACCTCCGGCGGCAGCGGCGACTGCACGGTGGGCGGCGAGACCTTCTTCCAGCCGGTCACCACCGCCCTGGAGGCGGTCGGTGCGACCCTCGGCGCGGGCGACGCGGCGGGCGGCGGCGAAGAGGCCGGCGCCGGCGAGGAAGCGGGTGCGGGCGAGGAAGCCGGTGCCGGTGAAGAGGTCGGTGGCGAAGAAGTCGGCGGCCAGGAAGTCGGTGGCGAAGAGGTCGGCGGCCAGGAGGTCGGTGGCGAAGAGGTCGGCGGCCAGGAGGTCGGCGGTGAAGAGGTCGGCGGCCAGGAGGTCGGCGGCGAGGAAGCCGGCGCGGGAGCGGAGGACGGCTCCTCCGGTCTGACCGAGACCCACTGACCCACAGACCCGCAGCGCTCCACCAGCAGTCCACGGACACGGTCCGGCCCTCCGGCGGGAGGGTCGGACCGTTCGTGCGTCCCGGCACGACGACGAACGCCGACATCTACCCCCTCGGCCCCCTCCCATGCCCCCACAGTCGAAGCGCGCGGCGGCGTACGGGCTCCGGGTGTGCGCCCCCACGCACCCTGTTGGCCGGTTCTTCGCGCCCGGGAAAGGTGCGGGGCGCGAACAATGGGGCACGTGCTCCTCACCCCATGGAACCGGCGAACGTGAGTCGAAGGGACGGGCAGTTGATCCGGGTTCTTCTGGTGCACGACGAGTGTCTGGTCAGATCGGTTCTGGCGGAGTGGCTGCGCCGGGAGCCGGACCTCGGGGTGTTCGACGCCCCGTGGCGCAGCGCACCGAGCCGGCTGCGAACCGTCGAGCCGGACGTCTGCGCGGCCGACCTGGAGTGCTCGGACACCTACGGCATACCCCCACTGAGAGACCTGGGCGCGCGCCACCCCGACGCGCCGCCGCCCCGCCTCCTGGTCCTGGCCAGCGCCAACCGGCCGGGGCTCCTGAAACGCGCGGCCGAGGCGGGAGCGCTCGGCTATGTCGACAAGGAAGGCTCACCGGAACACCTGGTGCGCGGCATCCGGCGCGTTGCCGAAGGGAAACGTTTCATCGACGACTCGCTCGGCTTCGGCTTCCTGAGGGCCGCCGAAATGCCGCTGACCAGACGGGAGTTGAGCGTCTTAGTCCTGGCCGCCGAGGGTGCCTCCGTCGCGGAGATCGCGGGGAGCCTGCACCTGTCCCACGGGACGGTGCGCAACTACATGGCGGCCATCACCCGCAAGACCGGGGCCCGCAACCGCGTCGACGCGATCCGGATCTCGCAGGGCGAGGGCTGGCTCTGACGGCACGGGCGTCCAACTGCCGACGAGATCCCGGTAGAGCGCCGAGCACCGCATGAGTTCGTGATGCGTCCCGCACGCCGTCTCCCGGCCGTCCATGACCAGGACCCGGTGGGCACGACGGGCCGAGCTCATGCGGTGCGCCACGACCACCAGAGTGCCGCCGGGCCGCTCGGCGAAGGCCCGCTCCGCCCGCTCCTCGGCCTCCGGGTCCAGATGGCACGTCGCCTCGTCGAGCAGGACGAGCGGGGCGTGCGACAGATAGGCGCGGGTCAGCGCCACGAGTTGCCGCTCGCCCGTGGAGAGCGCGGCCGGATCGACCGTCGCCCGCGGTCCGCCGAGCGTTTCGAGCAACGGCAGGAGTCCCACCGCCCCGGCCGCGGCGAGCAGTTCCGCCTCGGGCACGGGGTCCGGCCGCAGGTGCCCGAGATTCTCGGCGAGGGTGCCGGTGTGGACGTACGCCTGCTGCGGGATGAGCACCCGGCACGCGGCGGCCGCCACCCCGGGCACGGGGTGCCCGCACACCCGGACCGAGCCTGCCCCGGGCTCCAGCAGCCCGGCGATCAGTGCGGTGAGCGTGGACTTCCCTGTGCCGCTCGGGCCTACGACGGCGAGGTGGGCGCCGGGTGCGAGGGTGAGGTGGAGGTCCTGGACGACGGGGGCGGCGGCGGGGCCGTAGGCGAAGGTGAGCGAGGTGAGGGAGAGGGCGGGGGCGTCGGGTGGGCTGTCGGAGGGGTGGGGGAGTCGGGCGGGCAGCGCGCCGTCGGACCGCGGTGGCCCCTCGGACGGCTCGCGCGCACTCCCCGCCGTCGCACCGGTCTCCCGCGTGCTGTTCCGGACCAGCCGCCGCACCACGACCACCAGCCGCGATCCGCTCGTGCCCAGCCCGTGCACCAGGTTGCTCAGGGCGGGCAGCAGGGACTGGGTGACATAGGCGAGGGCGCCGACCAGGGCGCCCGCGGTGACGCCGTTGCGGAGCAGCCAGGGCGCGGTGGCGAGCAGCAGCACGATCGGCAACTGGCCGCCGATCGCGAGGGACGCCACACGCAGCACGCTCCAGCGGGCCAGGGAACTCGCGGCCCGCAGTTCGGCGTCGACCCGGTCCCCGGTGCCGTCGGCGACCTGTTCCTCCGCACCGGCCGCCGTGATGTCCCGCAGCCCCGGGCAGACGGCACCGAGCCGCTCGGCCAACGCCTCGTCGGCGACGAGGAACGCCTCCTGACGGCGGGCCAGCGGCCGCAGCGTCGCCGCGAAGAGCGCCACCCCGGCGAGGAGCGGGATCCCGACCACCACAAGGAGCAACGGGGCGAGCGAGAACAGGCCGACGAGGGCGCCGGCCGCGGTGAACACGAACGAACGCGACACCATCACCAGGCCGGCGAACGTGTCCCGCGCGATCTCGGCCTGCTGGGTGAGCCCGGACAGCGCCCCGGCATCCCCCTCCCGGACCCCGCGCGCGACGACCCGCGCCACGAGCCGGTCCCTGAGCGGTTCGACGAGCGCGGCGACCGCGGCGTACACCCGTACCGTGCCGTACGCCCCGACGAGGACACCGAGCCCGGCCACCCCCAGCCACATGAGTCCCTTGTCCACCCGGCCCGCCAGGAACCCCTCGTCCAGGGCGCGGGCGGGCGCGTACCCGGTGAGGAAGGTCTGCCCGGTCTCCAGCACGGACCAGGCCCCGAGCCGCAGCATGACCCGCCACCGCGCCCACAGGAAACGCAGACCGGGACGCAGCACCCGCTCCGCCGGCGCCGCTCCGGTGCCCCCGCCCGTCACGTCCCCTCCCCGCCCGCGAACACCGCCCGGTACCCCGGCATCGTCCACAACTCCTCATGCGGTCCGACCGCCCGGATCCGCCCCTCGTCCAGCCAGGCCACCGCGTCCGCACGGGCCGCCGTCGACGCTCGGTGGGCGATCAGCAGCCGGGTGCCGTCCGTGCCGGCGCCCACCAGGGACTCGGTGATCCGGGCCTCCGTCACCGTGTCGAGGCTGGACAGGGCGTCGTCGAGGACGAGGAGGCGGCCGCCGTGGGCGAACGCGCGGGCGAGGCCCAGGCGTTGGGACTCGCCGCCGGAGCGCGGCGCGTCGGCGCAGCGGGTGGCGTACCCGGCGGGGAGCCGGCTCACGAAGTCGTCCGCGTGGGCCGCGCGGGCCGCTTCCCGGATCCGGGCGGGGGAGGGGGAGGTGAGGCCGAGACCGATCTCCTGCGCCAGCGTGCCGCCCAATAGGGCGGGTCGTTCGAAGGCGTGACCGATCGCCCGGCGCAGTTCGTCACGGGTGAGCTCCCGCAGCGGCACCCCGTCGAGCAGGACCTCCCCGGCGTCCGGGTCGGCGAGGCGTCCGGCGAGCGCCGCCAGCAGCGACTTGCCCGCGCCGGACCGGCCGACCACGGCGAGGGTCGTCCCACCGGGCACGACGAGGTCCACTCCGTCGAGCACGGCCCGTCCGCCGCGCCGGGCCGTGACACCGCGCAACTCCAACCGGCCGGGACCGGCGGGCAGTCGGCGCTCGCCGTGCACGGCGGCGGGCTCCGAGAGCACCTCGGTGAGCCGTCCGGCGGCGGCCCGGGCGCGGGCCAGGCCCGCGAGCTGTCCCACCAGGACGCCGACGCCGGTCGCGAGCACCGCGTAGCGCGAGGCCGCGAGCACCTCGCCCACGGTCAGCCGGTGCCGGGCGAGCAGGACGCCGGCCACCGCGAGGACGCCGAGCTGGAGCAGCGGTGCCACGGCGGCGGACTGGCCGGCCGCCCGGCCCTGTACCCGCCACATGCGATGCCCGGCCGAGGAGAGTTCGGGCAGCGGGCGCAGGATCCGCGCTGTCTCGCGGTCCGCCGTCCCGGCCGCCGCGATCGTGCGGTGCCCGCCGACGGCCTCGGAGAGCGCCGCCGCGATGCGGCCCTGCGCCTCCTGGTAGCGCGTCACGCATTCCCGGGTGTCGCGGGCGAAGGCGCGCAGCAGCAGCGCCAGGACCGGTGCTCCGGCCAGCCACACGGCCGCGAGCCACGGATCGATCAGAGCGAGGGCCACCAGGCCGCCGACCGGTCCGGCCGGCGCGGAGAGCAGGGCGGCGCGGGAGGTCGGCGCGGTGCCGGCCTGCGCGGCGTTGCCGACGAGCCGGGCGACGAGATCGCCGGGCCCGAAGCGGGCGGTGGCGCGCGGGCCGACGGCCAGGACATGACCGGTGAGGCGTCGCCGCAGCCAGGCGGTGGTGCGGGCGTCGACCGTGCCGCCGAGCACGGTCTCGCAGGCGTCGAGGAGAGCGATCAGCAGGACGAGTGCGGCGCAGTACAGCACCCAGCGGGTCGCCGGGTCGTGGGCGAGGAGCAGGTCCAGGGTGCGGCCCAGCGCGGCGGGCAGCAGCAGAGCGGCGCCGGTCGCCGCCGTGCTCGCCAGGCACAGGGCCAGCCAGCGGGCGGGCGCCGGACCGAGCGGCCCGTGCGGCGTGCCGACGTTCTCAGCCATGTCACCCCTCGATGTGCGGGACTCCGGGCGGCCTCTCCCTCGCGGGAGCGGACCGCCCGGAGCCTAGGTACGCAGGGTGCCCGTCAGAGACAGAGCGTGATGCTCGCGGCGCTGACGCAGGACAGCAGGCTGAGGGTGCTGTTGCCGCCGCCGGTGTGCTCGTCGGACTCCATCGTCTGCAGGTCGAGAAGTGCCATGTCGCTTCCTTCCATCGGTGTCGTCCACCCGTGGGGACGGGGTTGGGTCACGGCTCCGTCAGTTCGCGGGACCGTGCTGTGGGGGCCGCCCGAGCGGCGGCAGGAACGGCAGGTGGGTATGCGTACCGCTGTCGAGGGCCGCGCCGAGCGCGAGCAGGCACCCTGCCGTTCCGGTGCCCAGGTCCATCGACAGGCGCATCATCTGGTGTCCGGGGAAGGCCAGTTGGCCCTGGTAGTCCATCGCGAACCAGCCGAGCCCGGCGATCTGCTCGGCGAGCCGTGCGTCACCGGTGCGCGCGAGGTGCAGGATCAGTCCGGCACGGCCCTGGAAGAGGCCTGGCTGCACATAGAAGCGGCAGGTGGCGGCCGTCAGGATGCCGTCCCGGGCGTGTACGAACTCCTCGCCGGGGTCGTCGACCTGGGCGAGGTAGTCGTCCAGGACCATCCCGATGCCCGCACTGCCGTCGCCGAGATACGGCAGCGTGCGCCAGCCCTCGTCGACCTCCATCGCACCGCCCTCGCGGGTCGCGCAGCACTCCAGATCACGCCGCAGCGCCACCTCGGCCGCCGCCGACAACCGCGGTTCACCGGTGAGTTCGTACTGCCGCAGCAGGAACAGCGCGGCCCCGCTCGCACCCCGCAGCAGCCCGGCCCGTCGCCGCCGCGGCGTGTCCGGGGCCGGCTCCGCGAGACGTCGTACGAGGATGTCGGCGGCCTCCGCGGCCCGGTCCCGCAGCTCCGGCTCGCCGGTCGTGCGGGCCAACTCGCCGAGCACCAGGCCGAGTCCGGCCAGCCCGCCGTGCAGGTCGGAGGAGAGGTTCTGCCAGCGCTCGGCGAGGATCGACGCGACCAGGTCGAGGGCACGCCCGCGGTGACCGAGCCGCTCCAGGACGTGGGCGACGCCCGCGAGACCGTCGTACAGCCCCAGCGGGGTGCCCCTCGGCGGTGGCGCGGTGCGCGCCAGGAGCCAGCGTTCGCCCTCCTCGTACCGGTCGGCGCCGATCGCGTCCAGCGCGTACAGCACCCCGGCCGCACCGTGTGCGAGGCCCAGGCCGCCGCCGTCGGAGAACTGCGCGATGTCGCCGGGGAAGAGCCGGTCCTCGCGCTCCGGGGTGGCCGAGGCGAGGATCGCCTTGACCATCGAGTCGCGGCTGAACGGCCAGTCGCCGGGCTCCACGTAGGACGGTGCCCGCACCGGCGTCTCCCGGGTGATCTCCGCGACCGCCTCGTCGAGGAACTCGCGTGGCACGTCCGGGAACTGACGGGAGATCACCTGCGCCAGATGGGCCGCCTTGCCCCGGTCGACCACGAACAGCGTGGTGACCGGCAGGAACAGGGCGAGCCGGAGACAGGCCAGCGCGTACCGGTCGACGTCGATGCCGGTACGGTCCGGCGGAGCGAAGAACCCGGGGTGGGCGACCACCTGGCGGCCGTTCTCGCTGACGGGCGCGGCCGCCTCGAAGTCGAGCAGGGACACCGACTCCTCGTCCGGGCCGACCATGATGTTGAAGACGTGCAGGTCGTTGAAGACGATCCCGCGCGCGTGCACCGCCGCCACCGCCCGCTCCACGGCCCCGTGGATGCGCACCGCCCACGCCGTGTAGTCCGCCACGGCCTTCGGATCCGGATCCGGGGTGAGCAGCGGGTGCCGCTCCGCGAAGAACGAGTTGAGCGGGCGTCCTTCCAGGAAGTCCATGACGAGGAACCGATGGTCGCCGAGCGTGAACCAGTCACGCACCTCCGGCACCACACCCGTCCCCGCCACCTGTTCCAGGGCGTACTTCTCCCGCTCCAGCCGAGAGATCGCGTCCGCCCCGTCCGCCGCCAGCCCCGCGTGCGGCCGCCCCTCCTTGAGGACGACCTTGCTGCCGTCCCGGGTGTCGGTGCCCGAGTACACCCCGCCGCCGTTGGAGAAGTGCAGCGCCTTCTCGATCCGGTACGGCAGATCGCCCACCGTCGTCGTGTTCCGCGCCGCCAGATGCGGCTCGAGGAACGCCGGCAGCGTCACCCACTCGGGCACCTGGAAGGACGGCGCCCGCCGGTCGGGGATCAGCTTTCCCGCGCCGTCCCGCACCGCCGGCACCAGAGAGCCCCGCTCATCGACGACGAAGGTGCGGGCGAACGCGCCGTAGCGGACATAGAGCGGACCGTCGTACCAGCGCAGATCGGTGAGGATGTAGGGCCCCTCGAAGCCTTCGAGGAGCTTGCCCAGCTCACGCAGGACGACGTGCAGCTGTTCCTCGTCGGCCGGGTAGATCGTGACGAACTTGCCGCTGGTGTCGCGGCCGGCGTACTTGGTGTTGCGCAGGTGCAGCAGATGCGGTCCCGGCACGAACTTGAACGCGATGCGCCGCGGCACGCAGTAGTCCCACACGACCGCCGCGATCCGTTCGGCGTTCGCCCGGGTGGCCGAGGCGTGGATCTTCCAGCCCTGGGCCGGACCCGGCGCGGGGGCGCCGTCCCGGCCGAGCGGTGTCAGCGCCAGCCAGTCGCCGATCCGCGACGCGTCCCAGCCGCCGGGCACCTCGCGGCGCGCCGGCCCGTACTGGGGCGCCGCCTCGGTCACCCCCGCGGACAGCCGGTCCGGCGTCTCGTAGAAGTGCCGGTCGGCGAGCGCGTACACCTCGTACCGCTTGTCCATACGACCCCCTCCGTGGCCCGGCATCGAGCTTCCTGCGGGGACGGCGGGCACGGACAGTCATGCCTGTCACGAGATCACCGTGCGGAACGCATGCGTCAAGACTTGTTCGGTGAGTTTCGAGCGTGACCACCGCGGAGCCACCGCAGACACTCCACGGAACGGTCACAGGGGCTGCGCAGGTGTCTCATAAGCGCTGTAATGGCGGACGTGGTCAGTGAGGGCGCTGCGGGACGCAGAACGGGAACGCCCCGTGCCGAAATCGCCCTCAGAGCGGTCACGGCCGATCCGGGCTCGCCCGAGCGGCTGCGGCGCGTCCTGGAGCAGGTGCTCGTCTTCGCCAGGGCCTCCTTCGCCGCCGTGTACACGCCGAGCCAGGACGGCGAGCTGCTGTGCCTGGCGGAGTCGGTCGGAGTGCCGCGGACCCTGTACGGCGTGCGCGACGGCTATCCCGCCTCCGGGCGGTCCCCGGTGGCCGACGTCCACCGCACCGGAAAGGCCGCCTGGCTCGGCCCCGAGGAGCTCGCCGAGGCCGCCGAGGCGCGGCGCACGCCGGCGGGGGACTTCTGCCTCGCGGCCCTGCCCGCCCGCGGGGACGGCGGCGGAGGCTGTCTGGTCGCGGTGAGCGAGCGCCCCGACGGCTTCGACGCCGACGACCGCGCCTGCCTGGAGCTCATCGCCGACGCCGTGGCCTACTCCGCTCCGGCCCGGCCCGCCGAGGGCGAGGAACTGCCCGCCAACGCGTTCACCCTCGCCATGGACACCGGGCGTGTCGAGGTCGGCGTCGACATCCTGGAACTGTTCCGCATGGGCCGCGAGGACTTCGACGGCCGTGTCGAGACCCTGCTGGCGCTGACCGTGCCCGAGGACCTGCCGTCCCTGATGTCGGTCGTCGAGGCCGACCACATGTCCATCGGCGACCGTGAGCTGGAGTTCCGGGTCCTTCAGCCCACCGGCCCACCCAAGTGGCTCAGACTGCGCGGCCGCCTCGTGCCGGGCGGCGAGGGCCGGCCCGCCCGGCTGGTGGGCACCGTCGCCGACGCCTCCACGCTGCGTTCCGACGTCACCGACGTGGCCCGCGTCCAGCGCCTGGCCGCCGCCCTGGCCGCCGCCGGCACCGTCCGTGACGTCAGCCAGGCCGTGGTCGCCGCCCTGCGCAAGCCGCTCCAGGCCGACCGCATCGCGCTCGCCGAGCTGGAGGGCGACCGGCTCATCGTCACCGTCCTCGACCCGCCCGAGGCGGAGTCCTGGCCCGAGCTGTGGCGCCTGGAGTGGCGCACCGAGTGGCCCGACGCGCCCGTACGCGCCATGCCCACCCTCGCCGCCGCCCTGAGCGAGGGCCGCGCGCACATCTGGCCCGCCGGCACCGCCCTGGAACCCGCCCTCGCCGAGGTCGGTCCCGGCGGCCTCGCCGTGCTGCCGCTGCCCGGCGGGGGCCGCATGGTCGGGGCCTGTCTGATCGGCTGGGACACCCCGCACGACTTCGGCCCCGACGAACGCGCCCTGCTCACCGCCTCCGCCGGCCTCGCGGGTCAGGCACTGATGCGCGCCCACGCCTTCGACGCCGAACACGAACTCGTCGGCATGCTCCAACGCCAGCTGCTGCCGCGCCGGCTGCCCAAGCTGCCCGGTGCGGTCGCCGTGGCCCGCTATCTGCCCAGTACCGCGGGGCTGGAGCTGGGCGGCGACTGGTACGACGTGATCCCGCTGCCCGACAACCACGTCGCCCTCGTCATCGGCGACGTCCAGGGCCACAGCGCGGCCGCCGCCACCCTGATGGGCCAGATGCGCACCGCCCTGCGCGCCTACGCCGTCGAGGGACACCCCCCGGACGTCGTCGTCTCCCACGCCAACCGACTCCTCATGGACATGGAGACCGACCTCTTCGCCACCTGCTGCTATGTCGACGTCGACATGGAGGAGGGCTCCGCCTGGTGCGTGCGCGCCGGACACCTGCCGCCGGTGCTGCGTCACCCGGACGGCGGCACCGAGATCGCCGAGGACGAGGGCGGCCCGCCCCTCGGAGTGGTGATGCAGGCGGATTTCCCGATGACCCCGCTCAGACTCCAGCCCGGCACCTTGATCGCCCTGACCACCGACGGTCTCGTGGAGTCCGTCGACTCCGACATCGACGAGGGCATGGACCGCTTCGCCCAGGGGCTGTCCGTCTCCGACCCCGCCCACCTGGGCCTCGTCGCCGACGCCCTGCTCGGCAACGCCCGCCGCAGCGACGACGTCGCCCTGCTCCTCATGCGCTACGACGGCATGGCCACCCGTCCGCAGCGCGAGAGCTGGACGGTGTGGCGCGTCCCCCAGGCCGTCGGACACGCCCGCCGCTTCACCCGGCGCACCATGCGCACCTGGGGCGTGTCCGGCGACGCCCTGGACACCGTGCTGCTCGTCGTGTCCGAACTCGTCACCAACGCCCTCGTGCACACCGACGGCCGGGTCCGGCTCGAGCTCATCCTCGTCAACCACCGGCTGCGCGTCGCCGTCGCCGACTCCTCGCCGCGCACCCCCGCGAGGGCGACGCGCATCGGCTGGGAGGCCACCGGCGGGCGCGGCATCCTCCTCGTCGAGGCCGTGTCGGACGCCTGGGGGACGCTGCCGGTCAGTGGGGGCAAGCAGGTGTGGAGTGAGATCTCACTGGAGCGGTGAGTGCCGAGCAGCGCGGGCGGGGTACCCGGTGTCCGAGAACCTCGTGCATCCGTGCATCCGTGCAGCAGAAGGAAGATGAACCGTCGTGACAGCGCACATTCTTGAGAAACCCGTCGCCCGCCGTCCCGAGACGGGCTGGGCCAGGGCCCGCAGGCTGCGAGGCCGGGCCGCCGTGCGCACCTGCGTGCCGGCTGTCGTGGACTCCGAGGGCACGTGCGGCGTGTGCCCGGCCGGGGAGGGCAACATCGTCAGGGGTGAGGACTGACCCTTCGGCGGGGCCACTCGTACGAGTGCACCGGGAACTGATCGAATACATGGTGAGTTGATCGAATACGCCCGTGTCACCACGGGCTTTCGTAACATGCAAGCCATATCGCGAACGGTCCGTTACCTGCGAACCAGACTAAGGTGAACCAAATGAAGGCTCTTGTCCTGTCTGGTGGCGCCGGTACGCGATTGCGACCGATCACCCACACATCGGCCAAGCAACTCGTTCCCGTGGCCAACAAACCCGTCCTCTTCTACGGCCTGGAGTCCATCGCGGCCGCCGGGATCACCGAAGTCGGGGTGATCGTCGGTGACACCGCCGCCGAGATCGAGGAAGCCGTCGGAGACGGCTCGAAGTTCGGCCTGGAGATCACCTACATCCCCCAGGACCGCCCGCTCGGACTGGCCCACGCGGTGCTGATCGCACGGGACTTCCTCGGTGACGACGACTTCGTGATGTACCTCGGCGACAACTTCATCGTCGGCGGCATCTCCGAGCTGGTGGACGAGTTCCGCGGCAACCGGCCCGCCGCCCAGATCCTCCTCACCCATGTGCCCGACCCGCGTTCCTTCGGCGTCGCCGAACTCGACTCCGCGGGCCAGGTGATCGGCCTGGAGGAGAAACCCGAATCCCCCAAGAGCGACCTCGCCCTGGTCGGCGTCTACCTCTTCACGCCCGTGATCCACGAGGCGGTCCGCGCCATCGAACCCTCCTGGCGCGGCGAGTTGGAGATCACTCACGCCATCCAGCACCTCATCGACCTCCACGCCGACGTCCGCTCCACGGTCATCAAGGGCTACTGGAAGGACACCGGCAACGTCGTCGACATGCTGGAGGTGAACCGGACGGTCCTGGAGACCATCGAGCACCGCATCGACGGCGAGGTCGACGAACGGTCCGAGCTCGTCGGCCGGGTGGTCGTCGAGGAGGGGGCGCGGGTCGCCGGCTCCCGCATCGTCGGACCCGTGATCATCGGCGCCGGGACCGTCGTGAGCGACTCCTACGTGGGCCCCTTCACCTCCGTCGCGGAGAACTGCCGGATCGAGGACAGTGAGTTGGAGTTCTCGATCGTGTTGCGGGACTCCTCGATCCAGGGCGTCGGGCGTATAGAGTCCTCCCTCATCGGCCGTCATGTCGAGGTGACCCCGACGGCCGGTATGCCCAGTGCCCACCGCCTCGTGCTCGGAGACCACAGCAAGGTGCAGATCCATTCATGAATCTCCTCGTCACCGGCGCCGCCGGCTTCATCGGCTCCCAGTACGTGCGCAGACTCCTCGCCTCGGAGACCCCCGACGCGCCTCGGATCACCGTGCTGGACAAGCTGACCTACGCGGGCACCCTGGACAACCTCGAACTCGACCACCCCCGGCTGGAGTTCGTCCAGGGAGACATCCGCGACGCCGAGCTGGTCGACAAGCTCATGGCCGACGCGGATCAGGTCGTGCACTTCGCGGCGGAGTCCCATGTGGACCGCTCGATCGCCGGGGCGACCGACTTCGTGATGACCAACGTGGTCGGCACCCAGACCCTGCTGGACGCGGCCCTGCGGCACGGCACCGGCCCGTTCGTGCACGTCTCCACCGACGAGGTCTACGGCTCCATCGAGCACGGCTCCTGGCCCGAGAGCCACCCGCTGCAGCCCAACTCGCCGTACTCGGCGTCCAAGGCCTCCTCCGACCTGCTGGCCCTGGCCTACCACCGCACCCACGGCATGGACGTCCGCGTCACCCGCTGCTCCAACAACTACGGGCACCACCAGTTCCCCGAGAAGGTCATCCCGCTCTTCATCACCAACCTCCTCGACGGCCTGAAGGTCCCCCTCTACGGCGACGGCCGCAACGTCCGTGACTGGCTGCACGTCGACGACCACTGCCAGGGCGTCGACCTGGTGCGCACCAAGGGCCGGGCCGGCGAGGTCTACAACATCGGCGGCGGCACCGAACTCAGCAACAAGGAACTGACCGGACTGCTCCTCGAAGCGAGCGGCGCCGACTGGGACATGGTCGAGTACGTCGAGGACCGCAAGGGCCACGACCTGCGCTACTCCGTCGACTGGACCAAGATCCACACCGAGCTCGGCTACCAGCCGCGCCACGACTTCGCCACCGGCCTCGCCGAGACCGTCGCCTGGTACCGGGAGAACCGTTCCTGGTGGGAGCCGCTGAAGCGGCGCGTCGCCCAGGAGCACGCATGAGGTGGCTGGTCACCGGGGCCGGCGGGATGCTCGGCCGGGACACGGTCGACGAACTGACGCGCCGCGGTGAGCGGGTGACGGCCCTGGACCACGCGGGGCTCGACATCACCGACCCCGACGCCGTCGACGCCGTCCTCTCCGGGCAGCGCCCCGACCTCGTGGTCAACTGCGCCGCGTACACCGCCGTGGACGACGCCGAGACCGACGAGAAGCAGGCGCTGCTGATCAACGGCGACGGGCCGCGGAACCTCGCCCGCGCCTGCGCGGCCCAGGGAGCACGCCTGGTCCACGTCTCCACCGACTACGTCTTCGCCGGCGACGCCCGCAGCGCCCCGTACCCCGAGGACCACCCGACCGAGCCGCGCACCGCCTACGGCCGCACCAAACTGGCCGGGGAACAGGCCGTGCTGGAGGAGCTCCCCGAGTCCGGCGCCGTGCTGCGCACCGCCTGGCTCTACGGCGCCCACGGCCGCAACTTCGTCAGCACCATGATCGCACTGGAGGCATCCCGCGACACCGTCGACGTCGTCGACGACCAGCGCGGGCAGCCCACGTGGAGCGCGGACGTGGCGACCCGCATCGCCGACCTCGGCCCTCGTATCGGCCAGGGCGCGAGCGGTGTCTTCCACGCCACCAGCTCCGGCGAGACCACCTGGTACGGACTGGCCCGTGAGGTGTTCCGGCACCTCGGTGCCGACCCCGACCGGGTGCGGCCGGTGGGCAGTGCGGCCTACCCGAGGCCCGCGCCCCGCCCCGCGTACAGCGCGTTGGGTCATGCGCGCTGGGAGCAGGCCGGCCTCACCCCCATCCGAGACTGGCGGGAGGCGCTGGCAGCGGCCTTTCCGTCCCTGGCGTGACCATCACAGAGGGAGATTCCGGAGCATGTCGATCAAGTCGGCCGTGAAGAAGGCCGTCAAACCCGTCGTCGGTGAGCGTGGCTGGGAGACGCTGCGCAAGGTCAAGCAGCGGACGGTCGGCCCTCAGCCGAAGCCCAAGCCGAAGGCCCTCACGGGTGTCGCCGCGATCTCCGACGACCTGTGCAAGCTGGCCGCGCACTTCAAGACCGACAAGTGGGGCGCCCACAAGTACGCGCAGCACTACCAGCGCTACCTCCAGCACCTGAAGAACAAGGAGTTCAACCTCCTGGAGATCGGCATCGGCGGCTACGCCCGGGCCGGTCAGGGCGGTGCGTCGCTGCGGATGTGGAAGGCCTTCTTCCCCAACGCGCAGATCCACGGCGTCGACATCCAGGACAAGTCGTTCGTCGACGAGGACCGGATCACGACGTACATCGGAGACCAGTCCGACCCCGACTCGCTGCTGTCCATCGCCGGGAAGATCGGCAAGCTCGACGTCATCATCGACGACGGCAGCCACCGCAGCCCGCATGTCATCACCACGTTCAAGACCCTGTTCCCGCTGCTCGCCGACGGTGGCATCTACGTGGTCGAGGACACCCAGAGTTCCTACTGGCCCGAGTGGATGGGCAGCGAGGACCTCGACTCCCCGGACACCAGCATGGGCCTGCTCAAGCGGCTGACGGACGGGCTGAACTTCGAGGAGTTCGTGGACGAGGACTACAAGCCCACGTACACCGACCGCAACATCGTGGGCGTGCACTTCTTCCACAACCTCGTGATCATCGAGAAGGGCGTGAACGCGGAGGGCAGCAACAAGCGCCAGGCCCTCAAGGCCCGCTACGGCACCCCCGCCACCCCCAAGACGACGAAGACCCCGTAGGACGCAGGGCCGTGCCCCCGGCACGGCAGCAGTGGACCCCGCCCCTCGACTGTGAGGGACGGGGTCCACTGCTTTCACGCTTGGGTGAAGCGCCGTCAGTCGCCGGACCGCCCGGCGCGCAGCCGCTCGTAGTAGGCGGAGCACTCCTCGTACGACGGAAGCAGTCCGGACCGCTCCGCCTCGGCCAGCGACGGCGCCTGTCCGTCCTTGTCCGACAGGACCGGTGCGATCCCCTCGGGCCAGGCGATGGCCAACTGCGGGTCGAGCGGGTGCACCCCGTGCTCACGCCCCGGCGCATATCCCGTCGAGCACAGATACACGACGGTGGCGTCGTCGGTCAGCGCCATGAACGCGTGCCCGAGCCCCTCCGCGAGGAACACGGCGTGCCGCGTGTCGTCGTCGAGCCGCACCGCCTCCCAGCTGCCGAAGGTGGGCGAGCCGACGCGGACGTCCACCACCACGTCCAGGACGGCTCCGCGCACGCAGGTGACGTACTTGGCCTGACCGGGCGGCACGTCCGCGAAGTGCACTCCGCGCAGCACACCCCGCTTGGAGACCGAGCAGTTCGCCTGCGCCAGCGACAGGTCGTACCCGGTGGCCTCGCGGAACTCCTCGCCGCGGTACCACTCGTGGAAACTGCCCCGCTCGTCCGGGAACACCTTGGGCTCCAGTACCCAGGCGCCCTCTATGCCCAGCGGTCGCACGCCGCTACCTCCTGCCGTTCTTGATCCGGGATGTGGCACCGCGCAGCACCCTGCCGAGCTTGCGGCGGACCCGGCGGGCCAGCCGCTCCATGCCACCGGGATTGGGCGCGCGCACCGCGCGGACCGTCTCACCGGCGACGCGCAGAGCGAACGGCAGGACGAGGAAACGCGGTTCGGCCGCCTCCGGGACGGGACTCAGCGCGACCCGCCAGGTGAAGGCCCTGAGTTCGGCGAGGGGCAGCTCGGCCTCCAGCACCGAGCCCGAGCCGTCCGCGGCGGGGGACAGGGTGCCGGGCACGTCCACGATGCTCGCGGAGCCGAGCCGCAGCACGACCTTGCGCTCACCGGACACATGCAGCGGCAGAGGCACCTGGATGTGGTCGTCGGAGACGGTGACGCTCCCGGGCGTGGCACGGTCCAGGCCGAGCCGTTCGGGCGCGCGGTCCACGGCCAGGGCGAGGTTGCCGTGGGGGTGGGTCCAGTACGGCAGGACCGTACGGCCGCCCGCGACGGCGGCCTGCGGTGCGGGCCGGTCGTGTGCCGGGGCCGGGCCCAGCCTGCATTCCTTGGTCCAGCCACCGAGGCGGACGCGGACGAAGGCGTCCCACAGTCCGCCGGCCGGGGGTACACCGCCCGCTGCGACGGCCGGGTCGACCGTGGCCGTCACCCGCAGCACCAGCCGCACCCGCTCGCCGTCGCCTTCCGGCACCGTCTCCCCGGTGACCTGCACCGACTGGAAGTGCTGGGCGGCGCTGGCGCGCTCGCGCAGCAGCAGGTCGCCGGTCGCCGTGTCGAAACGCGCGACGGAGTCGGCGGACACCCATGCGATGGCCTCCGCGGCGTCCAGCGGTGGACCGCCCGTCGCCGGAACGCCATGGGCGGGGAACACCATCGGCTCGCCGCCCGACGTGAACTCGGTGCGCAGAGCGACCCGCAGCGTGCCGTCCTGCCACTCGACGCCCTCCGGGACCGCTCTGAGGGCGATGCCGGCCTCCCACTCGGCGAAGGCGACGACATCGGCGTAGCGGTCCGCGGCGATCAGCTCGGCCACGACGCGTTGTGTCGGCGGCAGCCCGGCCGCCACGCCCGGACCGAAGCGCTCGACGACGGTGGCGTGGATCTCCGTGAACAGACTGCGGCGGTAGTCCTCGGGCATCGCCAGCAGGCGCTTGCCGCGCATCCGCTCGACCATCTCGTTGCGCAGCCAGCGGCGGAAGAGACGATCCCGCAGGTCCCCCGGCTTGGTGTACGTCTCGACGACGTCGAGGGCCTCGCGCAGGTTCTTGAAGTACCCCGCCGGTTCGAACTGCTGGAAACCGGCGTTGGAGGCGTCGTCGCGGCGCACGTGGTAGTAGCACACGTAGTCGCTGAGCACGGAGACGTTGTCCGCGCGCAGATACGCCTCGGCGATGAAGACGTGGTCCTCGAGGCGCCGGCGGCCCTCGGGGAAGCGCAGTCCGATGTCGTCGAGGAAGGCCCGGCGGAACATCTTGTGCGGGGTGAGGCTGTCGATGAGCGGAGCGTTCTCGACCGACGCGCGCGGGTGGTTGCGACGGAACAGCTCGACGGGGACGGGACGTCCCTTGCCGGCCATCTTCCCCACGATCACATCGGCGCCGTTGGCCACGCCGTAGTCGTACATCCGCTCGAGGGCCTCGTCGCCGAGGTAGTCGTCGTTGTCGACGAACATGACGTACTCGCCCTGGGACGCCGCGATCCCCACGTTGCGGGGCTTGCCCGACCACCCGGAGTTCTCCTGGTGGATGACGTGTACGCGGGAATCCTCGGCAGCGAGCTCATCGAGCCGGGCTGGTGTTCCGTCGGTGGAACCGTCGTCGACGAAGACCACTTCGAACTCGTCGGGAGGCAGCGACTGCCTCTTGAGAGATGCGATGCAGTCCTCGATGTAAACCCCGGGGTTGTACACGGGGACGACGACGCTGACCTTGACCGGCATGAGGCTCGGTCCCCCTTGGGTCGCTTGTCGTTTCTGTCATGGTGCGGTGCTTGTGGCCAGATGCTAACCCGACGACACCACGGTTCTCGCTTCGGCCACCGCCTAGATCGCATACCGATCAGGTGAACGTTGACGATCTCCCGCCGATAGTCTGACCGCGTGCGTCTGCTCCTCATGTCCGACACGCATCTGCCGAAGCGGGCGAAGGTGCTGCCGGCCCCGCTGCTGGCCGAACTCCCGCGCGCCGACGTCGTGTTGCACGCCGGGGACTGGGTCGACACCGCGACCCTCGACCTGCTGGAGCGCCTCAGCGGGCGTCTGGTCGGTGTGTACGGCAACAACGACGGACCGCAGCTGCGCGCCCGGCTGCCGGAGGTCGCGTACGCCGAACTCGGCGGGCTGCGCTGGGGTGTGGTCCACGAGACCGGTCCCGCCCAGGGCCGCGAGGCACGCTGTGCCGCGCGGTACCCCGACCTCGACGTGCTCGTCTTCGGTCACAGTCACATCCCCTGGGACACCACCGCCCCCACCGGCCTGCGCCTGCTCAACCCGGGCTCCCCGACGGACCGCCGCCGTCAGCCGCACTGCACGTACATGACGGCGACCGTCGACGACGGCCGGCTCACGGATGTACGACTGCACGAGCTGCCGCCGCGGGCGGCCTGAGGAGACAAGATCCGGGCCGCTCCGTGTTCGCGGAAGCGGCCCGGGCGCTGCGAGTGTGCGCTGTCACGGACCTCCTTCCGGCAGAGGTGCCCAAGAGGGAGTGCGCCCCTCTTCCTCGGTGCGGCGCCTACCCGTCGGCTCCGGCCCCAACCCCCTAATTCGTTGGACGTCGGTGGCGTCGCCCCGCTGAGATGGACGGCGTGCTGATCGACACCACGCTCGTACGCCGTCTGCTCACCACTCAGTTCCCGCAATGGGCGGACCTCCCCCTCGCCCCGGTTCAGCAGTCCGGCATGGACAACGCGACCTTCCGACTCGGCGACGACCTGTCGGTAAGACTGCCCCGTTACGCCCACTGGGCGGGCCAGGTGGACCGCGAACACCGCTGGCTGCCGCGGCTGGCCCCGCGGCTGCCGCTCGCCGTGTCCGAGCCGCTCGCGATGGGGGCGCCCGGCGAGGGCTACCCGTACCCGTGGTCGGTGTACCGCTGGCTGGACGGCGAGACGGCGACCACCGAGGGGCTGACCGACCCGGTCCGGGCCGCCCTCGACCTCGCCGGGTTCGTCAACGCTCTTCAGGACATCGACCCGACGGGCGGACCCGGCCCCGAGCGGAGCAACGCCTTCCGCGGTGTGCCCCTGGGTGACCGGCGTGACTCGCTCGCCGCCGAGGCGCGGGTGCGGCCCAAGCTCGAGGCCCTGCGCGGCACGGGGCTCGTCGACGTGGACGCGGTGACGCAGGTGTGGGAGGCGGCCCTCGCGGCGCCCGCCTGGGAGAAGCAGCCGGTGTGGATCCACGGCGACCTCGCGACCGGCAACCTGCTGAGCCGGGACGGCAGGCTGAGTGCGGTGATCGACTTCGGGACACTGGCCGTCGCCGACCCGGCGGTCGACCTGCTGCCCGCCTACAACTTCCTGCCGCCGCGGGCCCGGGACGCCTTCCGCGAGGCGGTCGGCGCCGATGACGCCACGTGGGCCCGCGCGCGTGGCTGGGCCGTCGCGGGGTCGCTCCCGGTGCCCGACGACCCCTACTTCCAGCAGGACCCGGCCCGCGTCACCAGGGCCCTCGGCCATCTGGAGCAGGTGATCGCGGACCACCGCCGGGGCTAGGCCCTAGCGGCGCCGCCACTGCCGCAGCACCACCACCAGCGCGACGACCACGGCGGCGGCGACCGCCGCGCGCTTGGCGACCGGCACCCCGGCCGTACGGAACAGGTCCAGCGGTTCGTCCACCGGCGGCGGTGGTGTCTCCTGCGGCCTGTCGCCCAGTTGCTCGGCGAGGTTCTGAGCGAACCGGCCGATGATGCGGTCGCCCACCTCCGCCATCACCCCGCGTCCGAACTGCGCCGGACGCCCGGTGACGGTCAGATCGGTGCGCACCGACACGGCCGTACCGCCGTCCTGTTCCGTGAGCGTGCCGGTGACGGTGGCGCGGGCGGTGCCCTGGCCGCGGGTCTCGCGGCCGCTCGCGATGAGGACGATGCGGTGGGCGTCCTCGTCCTGTTCCTCGAAGACGGCGGTGCCCTTGTACGTCACCGTGATCGGGCCGACCTTGACCTTCACCGAGCCGTTCACCGTCTTGCCGTCGTAGTCCTCCACGGTCGCCCCCGGCATGCACGGCGCGACGCGCTCGATGTCCAGGAGCGCCCGCCAGGCGTCGTCGACCGGGACGGGCACGGTGAATTCGTGGTGCAGTTCCATGACTTCCTCCGTCAATGGGGATGGATGGCACCTGCGGTGGCGGTCAGAGGGGTTCCCGTGCCGCCCCACCTCAGTGCGACGATCTCGGCGGCGACGGACACGGCGACCTCCTCCGGTGTGCGGGCGCCGAGGTCGAGCCCGACCGGGGAGCGAAGGCGGGCCAGTTCACGGTCCGTGAGCCCGGCATCGACCAGCCGCTTCATCCGGTCGTCGTGCGTACGGCGGCTGCCCATCGCCCCGATGTAGGCGGCGGGCCGGCGCAGCGCCTCCTCCAGGAGCGGGACGTCGAACTTGGGGTCGTGGGTGAGGACGCAGATCACCGTGCGCCCGTCGGTGTCCGTGCCCCGGAGGTAGCGGTGCGGCCAGTCCACGACCACTTCCACGCCCTGCGGGAAGCGTTTGGGAGTGGCGAAGACCGGGCGGGCGTCGCACACGGTGACCCGGTAGCCGAGGAAGTCACCGATACGGGCGACCGCGGCGGCGTAGTCGATCGCGCCGAAGACCAGCATGCGCGGGGGAGGCGCGAAGGAGTGCAGGAAGACGGTGACCGCGTCCTCGCGGCGTTCGCCGCGCGGGCCGTAGTGGCGCAACCCTGTTGCGCCGAGGGCGAGTTCACCGCGTGCGTCGGCGGTGACCGCCACGTCCAGACCGTCGGTGCCGAGGCTCCCCGCGACCTGGTCCGGCCACACCGCAAGGGTCGCCCCGCGCGGCGCGGGTCCGTCGGTCACCGTCGCCACGGTCACCGGTCGCCCCGCCGCCACCGCCCCGGCGACCTCACCGAAGACCGGGTCGGTGGCCGCGGAGACGGGCCGCACCAGCAGGGTGATCTCGCCGCCGCAGGTCAGCCCCACCGCGAACGCGTCCTCGTCGCTGTACCCGAAGGTCTGCAACCGTGCCTCGCCGCTCGTCACCACCTCCTGCGCGAGCTCGAACACGGCCCCCTCCACACAGCCGCCGGACACACTGCCGACGACCTCGTCCTCGGGCCCCACGGCCATCGCCGCACCGGGGTCGCGCGGCGCGCTGCGGCTCACGGCGACGACGGTCGCCAGACCGAACGGCACTCCCGCCGCGTACCAGGCGCTCAGCGCCGGGAGAATCTCACGCACGATCCGCTCCTCTCACGACCGCCGCCAGGCTCTCCAGCGCGGCCAGGCTGTGCCCGTCGACGAACGCGTCCACGCTCGGCAGTGCCGCCGCCATACCGGCCGCCAGGGGTGCGTACCCGGGGCGTGCCCTGCGCGGATTGGCCCAGATCACCCGGTGGGCCAGCCGCCGCAAGCGTCGCATCTGTGCCGCCAGCACCTCCGGATCGCCACGCTCCCAGCCGTCCGACAGCACCACCACGACCGCGCCCCGCGCCATCCCGCGCTGCCCCCAGCGGTTCAGGAACTCGCGCAGCAGCACGCCCAGCCGGGTACCCCCGCGCCAGTCGGGCACGGCCGCCGCGACCGCCGTCATCGCCGGGTCGGGGTCGCGGTGGGAGAGCTCGCGGGTCACCCGGGTCAGCCGGGTGCCGATCGTGAACACCTCGGTGCGCGGACCTCGGGCGGCCGCGTGCGCGAACCGCAGCAGCGCGTCGGCGTACGGCGCCATGGAGCCGCTGACGTCCACCAGCAGCACGACCCGCCGAGGCCGCTCGGTCCGCGCGTGCCGGCGCAGCCGCGAGGGCTCCCCGCCCCGCCGCAGCACCTCCCGCACCGTCCGCCGCGGATCGACCTCCCCACGCCGAGCCGGCCGCCGCCGCGCACTGCGCCGGGACTCCCCGCGCAACGCGAACACGGCCAACAGACGCCGCAGTTGCTCCCGATCGGCGCCGACCAGCTCGCCGATGTCACGGCGGCGCAGGACCTCGGCGGAACTGGCGAGAGATGCGGTGGGCGGTCCCTCGCCGTCGCCCGCAGATGTCGTACGAGGCTCAGCGGCATCCCGTACGACGAGCCGCAGCCGGGACGGAGGAGGCACGGACACCGTGTTTCGGTCTGGGTCACCAGTGCCGAAGTAAGCGGCGAACACCCGCTCATAGCGCTCAAGGTCGTCCCGGTCCCCGCAAAGCGTCAGCCGCCCCGCCCAGTACACGTCCGCTCGCAGCGCGGGACCCAACTCGTCAACGGCCCGCAGAAAGGCATGCAGCCGCTCGGCGCTGGCGTCGACGCCCGCCGCGCGCAGGGCACGTCCAAATCCGAGGAGCACGGCGTCACCCTCAAGGGGCGCGGGGAACTGCGCGACCAGCCACGATGGCGCCGCAGACGACTGACGACCCATCACTGCACGTCCACCGAAGCGCCCAGTACCGCCGAGAAATCCAGCCCTCGCACCCGCTCCGCATCCTCCCGATACTTCAGCACCGCCCCCAGCGTCGTCACCGCCAACTCCGCGTCCACCTCACTCGCACCCAACGCATCCAGCGCCTCGGCCCAATCGATGGTCTCGGCCACCCCAGGCGGTTTCACCAGATCCTCCGAGCGCAACGCCTGCACCAGCGCGGTCACCTGCTCCGCCAGCCGCGCCGACACCCCGGGCAACCGCCGCCGCACAATGGCGAGTTCGCGGGCGAAGCCGGGGTGGTCGAACCAGTGGTACAGACACCGCCGCTTCAGCGCATCGTGCACCTCGCGGGTGCGGTTGGACGTCAGCACGACCACCGGCGGCGACGAGGCCCGCAGCGTGCCCAGCTCCGGAATCGTCACCGAGTACTCCGAGAGCAGCTCCAGCAGGAACGCCTCGAACTCGTCGTCGGCACGGTCGATCTCGTCGACCAGCAGGACCGACGGCTGTGTCTCCAGCGCGCGCAGCAGTGGCCGGGCGATCAGGAAGCGCCGGTCGTACAGTTCGCTCTCCAGCCGGTCGGCGTCGGTGACACCGGCCGCCTCGGCGGCGCGCAGATGCAGCAGCTGGCGTGGGAAGTCCCAGTCGTACAGGGCCTGCGAGGCCTCGATGCCCTCGTGGCACTGGAGCCGGATCAGCGGGGCGTCGAGCGCGTCGGCGAGGGCGGAGGCGAGCGCGGTCTTGCCGACGCCCGCGTCGCCCTCGCAGAAGATCGGCCGGGCCAGCCGGAGGGCCAGGAAGCAGGCGACGGCCAGCCCGTGGTCGACGAGGTACCCCGTCTCCTCCAGGCGGGCCCGCACCTGTTCCGGGCCGTCGAACTCGGTGATCGTCCCTCACCCCATTCCGGCGGCGGTGAGCACCGCCCGCTTGGTGAGCACCCGGGCCAGATGCGCCCGGTACTCGGGCGAGGCCGAGGTGTCCTGCGACGGCTGGGTCCCGACCGCCGCCGACTCCGCGGCCCGCGCCACCGCTTCGGGGTCCCCGGCGCCGGTCAGGGCCTCCTCGGTCGCCGTGGCGCGCAGCGGGGTCGTGCCCATGTTGGTCAGCCCGATCCGGGCCTCGGCGATGTGCCCGTCGTCGCGCCGTACCAGAGCGGCCACGCCGACCATCGCCCAGGACTGGGCGACCCGATGGAACTTCTCGTAGTGGAAGCCCCAGCCGTCGGCCTTCGGCACCCGCACCTCCACGAGCAACTCATCGGGATCCAGGGCAGATTGGAGGTAGTCGACGAAGAACTGCCGTGCGGGGACGGTCCGTCGTCCGCGCGGGCCCTGCGCCACCAGTTCGGCGTCGAGCGCCAGTACCACCGCGGGCAGGTCACCGGCCGGATCGGCGTGCGCCAGGGAGCCGCCGAGGGTGCCTCGATGGCGTACGGCGGGATCCGCGACGGTCGCCGTGGCGGCGGCGAGCAGGCCCGCGTGGCGGCGTACCAGCGGGTCGCGGATCACGTCGTGGTGGGTGGTCATCGCGCCGATGACGAGGGTGTCGCCGTCTTCGCGGACCCCGCGCAGTTCGGGGATGCGGCCGACGTCCACGACCAGTTCGGGGAAGGCGAGGCGGAGCCTGAGCAGCGGCAGCAGGCTCTGCCCGCCGGCCAGTACCTTGGCGTCCTCGCCGGCCCCGGCGAGCGTGCGTACCGCTTCGTCGACGTCGGCCGGACGGGCGTATTCGAATGCCGGGGGAATCATGCCGAGGCCTCCTCGATGGCTCGCCACACCCGCTCGGGGGTGCAGGGCATCCGTACCTCCGTGACGCCCAGCGGGCGCAGCGCGTCCACGATGGCGTTGACGACGGCGGGCGTGGACGCGATCGTCCCTGCCTCGCCGACTCCCTTGACACCCAGGGGGTTGGTGGTCGACGGCGTCTCGGTGCGGTCCGTCACGAAGTCGGGCAGGTCCGGCGCGGACGGGACGAGGTAGTCGGCCATCGTGCCGGAGACGAGGTTGCCCTGGTCGTCGTAGACCGCCTCCTCGTACAGCGCCTGCGCGATGCCCTGCGCGAGGCCGCCGTGCACCTGACCCTCGACGATCATCGGGTTGATGACCTTGCCGACGTCGTCGACGCAGACGTACGACCGGATGTGGCTGCGTCCCGTCTCGGTGTCGACCTCGATTGCGCACAGGTGGGTGCCGTGCGGGTAGGAGAAGTTGTCCGGGTCGGTGACGTGCCCGGCGTTGATGGTGGGTTCCATGCCGTCGGGCAGGTCGTGCGAGGAGAACGTCTCGAAGGCGAGCTCCTGGAGGGTCTTGCGGGCGTCGGGGGAACCCTTGACCGAGAAGACGCCGCCCGTGAACTCCAGGTCCTGCTCGCTCGCTTCGAGCAGATGGGCGGCCACCTTGCGGGCCTTGTCCACCACCTTGCGCGCCGCGTGGTGAATGGCGGTGCCGCCCACCACGAGGGAGCGTGAGCCGTAGGTGTCCATGCCCTGCGGGGCGGCCCTGGTGTCGCCGTGCACGACCTGGACGTCCTCGAACGGCACACCGAGGACGTCGGCGGCGATCTGGCTCCAGCAGGTCACATGGCCCTGCCCGTGCGGACTGGTCCCGGTGACCACCTCGACCTTGCCGGTGGGCAGCACCCGGATGCTCGCGGCCTCCCAGCCGCCGGCCGCGTACCGCAGGTCCCGCAGCACCCGGCTGGGCGCGAGCCCGCACATCTCGGTGTAGGTCGACACCCCGATGCCGAGGCGTACGGAGTCTCCCCGGCGATTGCGGTCCGCCTGTTCGGCGCGGAGCTTGTCGTAGTCGAACAGCGCGAGCGCCCTCTCGGTCGCGGCCTCGTAGTTGCCGCTGTCGTAGGTCAGACCCGCGATCGTCGTGTACGGGAACTCCTCGTGACCGATCCAGTTCCGGCGCCGCAGCTCCACCGGATCCAGGCCGAGTTCGACCGCCAGCTCGTCCATGATCCGTTCGATGGCGTACGTCGCCTCCGGGCGCCCCGCGCCACGGTAGGCGTCGGTCGGAGTCCTGGTGGTGAAGACGCCGGTGACGTTGAGTTCGTAGGAACCCATCTTGTAGATCCCCGGGTACATGAACGCGCCCAGGATCGGGATGCCCGGCGTGACCAGCATCAGATAGGCGCCCATGTCGACCAGGAGGTCGGCCTTGAGGCCCAGCAGTTCGCCGTCGCGGTTCGCGGCGATCTCGACGTCCTGGATCATGCCGCGGCCGTGGTGGGTCGCCAGATAGCCCTCGGAGCGGGACTCGGTCCACTTGACCGGGCGTCCGAGGCGGCGGGCGACCGTGAGGGCGATGGCCTCCTCGCCGTACACCTGGAGCTTGGAGCCGAAGCCGCCGCCCACGTCGGGGGCGATCACCCGCAGCTTGTGCTCGGGGACCCCGGTGACCACGGCGAGCATGATCCGCAGGATGTGCGGGATCTGGGTGGAGGAGTAGAGGGTGTACTCGCCGGAGGCGGCGAGCGGGGTGACGACGACTCCGCGCGGTTCCATGGCGTTGGCGATGAGCCGCTGGTGGACGTAGCGGCGCTTGAGGGTGACCTCGGCGCGCCGGCGTACGGCGTCGAAGTCCTCGCCGGTCTTCAGCGGCCAGAGGTAGCTGCGGTTGGTGCCCTTGTCGGAGTGGACCAGGGGGGAGTTCTCGGTGAGCGCGGCCTCCAGGTCCAGTACCGGCGGCAGGGGCGTGTAGTCGACCTCGATCGCTTCGAGGGCGTCGGCGGCCGTGTACCGGTCACGGGCCACGACGACCGCCACCGGGTCTCCGGCGTACCGCACCTCGTCGACGGCGATGGGCGGGTGGTCGGGCAGCACGATGTCCTCGGTCACCGGCCATGCGCAGGGCAGCGATCCCATCCCCTCCGCGAGGTCGCTTCCGCTGAACGCCGCGACGACACCCGGGCGTTCGAGAGCGGGCGTCACATCGACACGGTCGATGTGGGCATGGGCCATGGGGCTGCGCAGGATCGCCAGATGGAGGAGACCGCCCACGCTGATGTTGTCGGTCCAGTTGGTCTGCCCGGTGAGCAGGCGAGCGTCCTCCTTGCGGGGGCGCGAGCGGCCGACCTCGCGTTCGACGGTCTCACTCATGTCCGTACCTCCTGTTCGGAGGCGTCGAGCACCGCGCGCACGATGTTCTGGTAGCCGGTGCAGCGACAGAGATTGCCCTCCAGGGCGTGGCGTACCTCGTCGGAGGTGGGGTGGGGGTTGTCCCGCAGCAGATCCCGCGCCGCCATGAGCATGCCCGGAGTGCAGTAGCCGCACTGGAGTGCGTGCCGCTCGTGGAAGGCCTGCTGGAGTCCCGTCCACTCCCCGTTCGACGTCAGCCCCTGGACGGTGGTCACCTCGCTCCCGTCCGCCTGGACGGCCAGGACCGAGCAGCTCTTGACGCTCGCACCGTCCAGGTCGACCGTGCAGGCCCCGCAGTTGGAGGTGTCGCAGCCCACGGGGGTGCCGGTCAGGCCCAGTCGGTCACGCAGGTAGTGGATCAGCAGAAGACGGGGTTCGACCTCGTCCTGGTAGTTCGTGCCGTCCACCTTCACCGAGATACGGGTCATGTGCCCTCCCAGGGAACCGTGCGAGGGGATAGCAGGGGGCTGGTGGGGGAAATCGGCCACCTGACGTGATGGGCGTCACTCTAGGACCGGCCAGGGGAGGGGGCGAGGGCTGGGACGTGGGTTTGTTGACCGTTAATTCGTTGGCGCCCGGTGCGCGGATCTGCTGCACTGCGAGGGACCGGTAGGCGATCAACGGAGGAGCGCAGTAATGCGAGGAGCACGCATGTCCACCCAAGAAGGAATGACCCCCTCTTCGAAGGACATGACGCTTCGTGCACTTGCTCAACCTCGGGATCCTCGCCCATGTCGACGCCGGTAAGACCAGCCTCACCGAGCGGCTGCTGCACTCCGTCGGAGTGATCGACGAGATCGGCAGCGTCGACGCCGGCAGCACCCGGACCGACTCCCTCGCGCTGGAGCGGCAGCGCGGCATCACCATCAAGTCCGCCGTCGTCTCGTTCGCGGTCGACGACGTCACCGTCAACCTCATCGACACCCCCGGCCACCCGGACTTCATCGCCGAGGTGGAGCGGGTGCTCGGCGTCCTCGACGGCGCCGTGCTGGTCGTCTCGGCCGTCGAGGGCGTCCAGGCGCAGACCCGCGTCCTGATGCGCACCCTCCAGCGGCTGAAGATCCCCACGCTGATCTTCGTCAACAAGATCGACCGTCGTGGTGCGCGGTACGACGGTGTCCTGAGCGCGCTCTCCGAGCGGCTCACGCCCGCGGTCGTACCGATGGGGCGGGCCGTCGGGCTCGGCACCCGTAAGGCCGTGTTCGCGCCGGACCGTGTTCCCGTCGACGTCCTCGCGGACCATGACGACGAGCTGCTCGCGGCCTATGTCGAGGGGACGCTCTCTCGGGACCGGGTGCGCACGGCCCTGGTCGCACAGACCCGCGAGGCCCTCGTCCATCCGGTGTTCTTCGGCTCCGCGGTCACCGGTGCGGGCGTCCCCGAACTCATCTCAGGGATCAAGGAGTTGCTGCCCCGCGCCGACGGTGACCCCGAGGGCCCGGTCTCCGGCACCGTCTTCAAGGTCGAGCGGGGCCCGGCGGGGGAGAAGGTCGCCTACGCGCGGATGTTCTCCGGAACGCTGCGCACCCGCGACCGGGTCCTCTTCGGCGACGCCCGGACCGGCGACGCCCGTGACGAGGGCCGGGTCACCGCGGTGAGCGTCTTCGACCACGGCACGGACCTCCGTGAGGACGCGGTCCCCGCGGGGCGGATCGCGAGGCTCTGGGGTCTGGCCGACGTGCGGATCGGCGACGCGATCGGCGAACCCCGCAAGGCGCACGGGCACTTCTTCGCCCCGCCGACCCTGGAGACCGTGGTCGTGCCGGGCCCGGACACGGACCGCAGGGCGCTGCACCTCGCGCTCGGCCAACTCGCCGAACAGGACCCGTTGATCGGGCTGCGCCACGACGAGGTACGCCAGGAGACCTCCGTCTCCTTGTACGGGGAGGTCCAGAAGGAGGTCATTCAAGCCACTCTGGCGGAGGAGTTCGGGCTCGCCGTCGGCTTCCGGGAGACCACGCCGCTCTGCGTCGAGAGGCCGGCGGGGACGGGTGCCGCCGCCGAGTTCATCAAGAAGGACGCCAACCCGTTCCTCGCGACCGTCGGCCTGCGCGTCGACCCCGCCCCGCCCGGAACCGGCGTCGCCTTCCGGCTGGAGGTGGAGCTGGGCGCCATGCCGTACGCCTTCTTCAAGGCGGTCGAGGACACCGTCCGCGAGACCCTCGGTCAGGGCCTCGACGGCTGGCAGGTCACCGACTGCACGGTCACGATGACCCACTCCGGCTACTGGCCCCGCCAGAGCCACGCCCACCAGGGCTTCGACAAGAGCATGTCCACCACCGGAGCCGACTTCCGGGGCCTGACACCGCTGGTTCTGATGGAGGCGCTGCGCAAGGCCGGGAGCCAGGTGTACGAGCCGATGCACCGCTTCCGGATCGAGGCCCCGGCCGACACCCTGGGCGCCCTGCTGCCGGTGCTGGCCGCGCTCCGGGCCGTGCCGCAGACCACCGAGACGCGCGGGGAGAGCTGCGTCCTGGAGGGTGCGGTGCCGGCGGCCCGCGTGCACGCGCTGGAGCAGCGGCTGCCCGGACTCACGCGGGGTGAGGGCGAGTTGGAGAGCGGGTTCGACCACTATGCGGCCGTGGTGCGCGGTGACGTGCCGCGTCGTCCGCGCACCGATCACAACCCGCTGAACCGCAAGGAGTACCTGTTGAACGTGACGCGCAGAGTGGGGAACTGAGGTGGCTGAGAAAGAACGTGTAAAAAAACCTGAGACTTACTCATGAGTCAGAAGTGTTGACGGTGTCCGGAAATCGCCCGACTGTAGTGAACATGCCGAATATCCGGTTGCGTTTGCTGGCGGTTCTGGTTGTCCTCTTCGGATCCCTGACGGTGGCGGGCGCCGGGCCCGCCACCGCCGCCGTCCCCAATTCCCTCTGGTTCGACGGCACGGCGCTCACCGTGTCGAACGGCCGCTTCGTCGACGGCCAAGGCCGCGAGGTGGTTCTCCGTGGTTACAACGTCTCCGGCGAGACCAAGCTCGACGAGAACCACGGCCTGCCCTTCGCCTCCGTGGCCGACGCCAAGAAGTCGGCGACCGCGCTGAGAGCCCTCGGCGGCGGCAACTCGGTCCGCTTCCTGCTCTCCTGGGCCTACGCGGAGCCGGTGCGCGGCCAGGTGGACACGGCCTACCTGGCCGCCGCCACCGCACAGATGGGCGCCTTCCTGGACGCGGGTATCCGCGTCTACCCCGACTTCCACCAGGACCTCTACTCCCGCCACCTCTTCGACTCGGACAGCTGGTACACGGGCGACGGGGCCCCGCAATGGGCGGTGGACCTCGGCAACTATCCGGACGAGTCCTGCGGGATCTGCTTCCTCTGGGGTCAGAACATCACCCAGAACGGCGCGGTGAAGGCAGCCCAGTACGACTTCTGGCACAACGCCTACGGCCTTCAGGACTCCTTCCTCACCACGGCCCAGAAGACCATGGGGTACATCAAGCAGAACCTGTCCGCCGAGCAGTTCACGGGCGTCCTCGGCTTCGACCCCTACAACGAGCCCTACGCCGGCACCTACGAGTCCGGCCAGGCCAGCCGCACCTGGGAACGCGACCTGCTGTGGCCCTTCTACGTGAAGTTCCGTGCCCGGATGGACGCGGCCGGCTGGACGGACAAGCCCGCCTTCGTCGAGCCGAACCTGTTCTGGAACGGCAACGTCAGCAAGGAGGAGGGCGGCCTGCTCGACGCGGGCTCCATCGGCTCCCGGTACGTCTTCAACACCCACTTCTACGACCAGAAGGCCATCTCCGGCGTCCTCATGTGGGGCAACGCCTCGGACGGCCAGTACGTGACCGACTTCGCCACGGTCCGCGACCGGGCCTCGGCGCTCGGCACCACGGCCATCGTCAGCGAGTTCGGCCACCCCCTGAACGGCTCCACCGCCGGCAAGGCGCCGACGGTCCTCAAGGCGATGTACCAGGCCCTGGACTCCCGGGTGAAGGGCGCCAACTGGTGGACCACGCCCGCCACTTCCGGCCCGGTGCTGTCCGGCTCGCAGTGGCAGTGGGACATCTACAACGGCCGCCACAGCGAGCTCATGAACGGCAACCCCGACAAGGAGCTCACCACCGGGGACGCCTGGAACGACGAGGACCTGTCCGCCGTCCGCCTCGACGACTCCGGCACGGCCGTGCTGCGTCAGGACGCCCGGCTCCTCGACCGCATCTACCCCAGCGCCACCTCGGGCAGCACCCTCGCCTTCACCTACGAGGACCGCTCCCGCGACGGCTCCACGACCCTGACCTGGAACCCGGTCCCGAGCAGCCTGCCGAACGTATCCTCGTTGGTCGGCTCCGGCCAGTACTCCCTGCAGGTGTGGCGCTCGGGCAGTGGCTCGGCACCGACCGACCTGCACCTCCCGGCGTCCTTCCCGAACGCCTCCACCACCGTGGTCTCCGACCTCGGCACGGCGTACGCCCCGCCGGCGTACACCTCGACCACCCCGATCGGCACGACCGCCGAACCGGGCGGCACCGGTAGCCGCCGCCTCCTGCTCACCGACACCGACAGCGGCACCCTGCACTACGCGCTCGTCACCAACGGGGCCACCTCGCCCTCCGCATCCCTGCTCAGCGCGGCCAAGTCGGAACTGGCCGCGTGGATGGCGTCGAAGTTCGCTTGACCCTCTCCTTACGTCAGGGTTGAGGCTGGACCCCGACGAAAGGGCAGGTGAATGAGCTACTCCGTGCGGCAGGTCGCGTCCTGGGCCGCGGTGACGGTGCGCACGCTCCATCACTACGACCGGACCGGCCTGCTCACGCCCGGCACCCGCAGCCGGGCCGGGTACCGCCTCTACGACGAGACGGACCTGGCCCGGCTCCAGCAGATCCTCTTCTACCGCGAACTCGGCTTCTCCCTCGACGAGATCGCCGCCATCCTCAAGGACCCGCAGGCCAACGCCCTGGACCATCTTCGGTCCCGGCAACGGCAGTTGAGCGAGGAGATCGCCCGGCTCCAGCGGCTCTCCGAGGTCGCCGAGCGGGCCATCGAGGTCCAGCGGACCGGCGTGACCCTCACCCCGCAGGAACGCTTCGAGGTCTTCGGCGAGATCGGCTTCGACCTCAGCTACGCCACCGAACGGCAGCTGAAGTGGGCCGGCTCGCAGGGGCAGCGCGAGTCGATGGCACGGGCGGCCGCCCACACCAAGGAGGACTGGCGGCAGCTCATGGGGGAGGCCGGCGAGTGGCGCGCACGGCTGCTCGCGGCCTTCGACGCGGGGGAGCCGAGCGACGGTGAGGCGGCCATGGACCTCGCCGAGGAGCACCGCCGGCACATCACCCGCTGGTTCACCACCTGTCCGCCCGCCATGCACCGGCGGATCGCGGACGACTTCGTGGCCGACCCGCGCGCCTTCGCCCTCGTCGTACCCCCGTCGCAGCAACGGCCCGGTCTCGCCGCCTACCTGGGCAAGGCCGTGCACGCCAACGCGGCCCGCAACGACTCCCCGGAGGAGGAGAGATGAGGATCCTGATCGCCGCGGCCGGTTCGCGAGGCGACGTGGCGCCCTACACGGGACTCGGCAGTGCGCTCCTGAGGGCCGGGCACGAGGTCACCCTCGCCGCACCGGACGCCTTCGCGCCTCTGGCGCGGGAGGCGGGGCTGGAGTTCCGTGCCCTTCCGGCCCGCGCGGAGGGCGGTGGGGCGGCGAACAGGCGTGAACTGATGCGCACCGCGGCCGAGTTCGTCACCGAGCTCGGTCAGGGATTCGCCGCCGCGATGGACCGGGGGACGGATCTGCTCCTGCTGTCGACGACCACGGCTCCCCTCGGCTGGCACCTGACCGAGGCCACCGGCACCCCGGCGATCGGCGCGTACCTCGTGCCCACCGCCCCGACCGGGGACTTCCCGCCCGTGGTCACCGCGGCCCGCTCACTGGGCCGCCTCGGCAACCGTACGGCCGGACGCTTCGCGCTGCGCATGGCCGACCGTCTCTACACGGGGGCGGTCGCCGACCTCCGCCGGAGCCTCGATCTGCCCCCGCTCACGCCGCGTGCGATGCGCCGCCGACAGGAGCAGGCGAACCGGCCCGTCCTGCACGGCTTCAGCACGGCACTCGTGCCGCGCCCCGGCGACTGGCGGCCGGGGCTGGAGGTCGTGGGCACCTGGTGGCCGTACGTCGACGAGTCCCGGCGGCTGACCGCGGAACTGGAGGACTTCCTCGCGGCCGGAGCGCGGCCGGTGTTCATCGGGTTCGGCAGCATGGCGGCCGGGCAGGGGGAGCGGCTCGGCGACGTCGCCGTACGGGCCCTGCGACGGGCCGGGCTGCGCGGGATCCTGCAGACCGGCAGTGCCGGACTCGCGGCCGACGGCGACGACGTCCTGACCGTCGGGGACGTACCGCACGCGCTGCTGTTCCCGCGGGTCGCCGCCGTGGTCCACCACGCCGGAGCGGGCACCTCGGCGGCCGGACTGCGCGCCGGGGTACCCGCGGTGCCCGTGCCGGTGACGGCGGACCAGCCGTTCTGGGCGGGGCGGCTGGCCGCGCTCGGGGCCGCCACCGACCCGGTCCCGTTCAGGTCGCTCACGGCCGAGGCGCTCGCCGACGCGCTCGGCCGTGTAGCACGGCAGCAGTCCTACAGCTGTGCGGCCGTGACCGCCGCGCAGCTCATGGCCGCCGAGGACGGGGCGGGCGCGGCGGTCAAGGCCGTGGAACGGTCGGCGGGCTGAGCCTCAGGACGCCGGGCTCGTCCAGTTCGCCGCGACATGGCCCAGGCGGACGCGCTGGGGGTGGTCGCCGACCGGGACGGACACCGTCTTCTGGCCGGTGGCGAAGTCGATGGCCGTGACCTGGTCGGTGCCGCTCTCGGAGACCACACAGAGCTTGCCGTCGCCGCTGACCGTGGCCCAGTAGGGCTTGGAGGCGGTGACGAGCGGGCCCTCCTGGAGCGTCGTGCGGTTGACGACGGTCGCGTAGTCGTCCATGGTCCCGGCGACGCACAGCTTGGTGCCGTCGGGGCTCATCGAGATGCCGTGGTGGCGGGAGTCGTTGACGAACGTGGTGCGGTCGTCGCTGGTCGCCGGGTTCTTCGGAAGGGTCTTGGTCCGGGTGATCCTGTCGGTGGCGAGGTCGTACTCGAAGAAGCCGTTGAAGAACGACACCTGGAAGTACAGCTTGGACTCGTCCGGGGAGAACACGGCCGGGCGGACCGCGTCGGAGTAGTCGGTGAGACCGATCGCGTCCAGTTTCGGCCGCATGTCGATGACCTTGACCTGCTGGTACGTCGTGGCGTCGACGACCGTGATGCGCCGGTCGCCCTTCGTCCAGTCCAGCCACGGGGCGTCGGTGTCGGTGTTCACGTCGCCGATCGCCATGTTGTAGATGTACTTGCCGTCCTTGGTGAAGATGTTCTCGTGCGGCTTGTCGCCGGTGGTGAACTTGCCGAGCTGCTTTCCGGAGTTGATGTCGAGCACGTGCACGGTGTTCGAGGTCGAGGCGGACACCGCCACCCGGGTGCCGTCGGGGGAGACGGCCATGTGGTCCGAGCGGTAACCCGACACGGGGAAGCGCCAGTTGATGGCTCCGGTGGTCAGGTTGATCGACACGACGTCGGCGAAGCTCGGCCGGGAGACGACGACCGACGCGCCGTCCGGTGTGGTGTACATGTCGTCGACGAACTGGTCGTGGCCCTCGCCGACACCGTTGCGGATCGCCATGAAGTAGATCCATTTGATCGGATCGGCGTTGATCTCGGCCATCCGCGCGTCCTTGTCGGGGATGACGTTGATCCGGCCGACCTTCGCGAGATCGCCCGTGGACTTGAGGACGTCGGCGGTGCCGTCCCAGTTGTTGCCGACGAACAGCACCTCGCGCAGGGCGGCGGCGTCCGCTGCGGTGGCGGTCGCCGGCGCGGTGACGGTCAGGGCGACGGCGGCGGCCAGCGCGCCAAGGTGCCTGGGTCTGAAAGCGGGCATGACGGCTCTCTTCTCTGAGTGCGGTTCATGAGTAGGACATGCCAAGGCAGAGCTCGTGAATCTGAACACGAACGCTTTCAGAATCAACTTACTGAAAAGTAAGGAAGGGGCGCCCTGTCCACAAGACCGCGTACACGATAAAAATTGGCGCGTCGGAGGACGATCAACGGAGGTGACCGTGGCGGGCAGGCTCAAGGCGCCGACCGGCCGCTACGGCGGCAAGACCGCCGAAGAACGACAGGCGCTGCGGCGCGGGCGTTTCCTGGACGCGGCTCTGCAGCTGTTCGGCGACACCCCCGGCTACCGCAACACCACGGTCGCCGCGCTCAGCGAGGCCGCAGGCCTGTCGACCCGGCAGTTCTACGAGGAGTTCCGCACCCTCGAGGATGTCCTCGCCGCCCTTCATCTCCAGGTCAACGGCTGGGCCGAGGAGGCGGTCCTGACGGCGGTGGCCGACGCGGAGTCGCTGCCGCTCGCCGAACGAGTGGCGGCGATCTTCCGTGCGTACGCCGCGAATGTCACCGGCGACCCCCGCCGTATCCGCATCACCTTCGTCGAGATCATCGGCGTCAGTCCACGTCTGGAGGAACAGCGCCTTGCCCGCCGCGCCGGGTGGATCGACCTGCTGTGCGCCGAGGCGAACGCGGCCGTCGCGCGGGGTGAGGCGGCGCCGCGGGACTATCGGATTCCGGCCGCGGCGTTCATCGGCGCGGTCAACGGGCTGCTGCACGACTGGAGCGCTGGATGGGTGGACGCGACGTTGGACGAGGTGGTGGAGGAGTTGGTGCGGCAGTTGTTGGCGATCTTGCGGCCGGTCGGGTGGTGAATCCGCGGGCCGGTGGGAGCTGATCGCGCCCGCGCGGCGGAGCCGCACATGGATGCACTCCCGCGCCCCTTCGGGGGCGCTGTTCAGCGCGTCAGTCTGTTCACCGCCGCCACCACCGGCCCGACCCCGTCCTCTTCGCGAATCCGCGCCCCCAGCGCCCGCGCCCGCTCCCGGTACCCCGGATCGCGGGTGACCCGCGTCAGCGCCGAGGCCAGCGTGTCCGTGTTCAGTCCCCGCAGCGGTACCGCACGCGGTGCCACGCCCAGCGCGACCAACCGCGCGGACCAGAAGCCCGCGTCGAACTGGACCGGCACCGGTACGGCGGGCACCCCGGCCCGCAGCCCCGCCGCGGTCGTGCCCGCGCCCGCGTGGTGGACGAGCGCCGCCATGTGCGGGAAGAGGGCCGCGTGGGCGACCTCGCCGACGGTCAGCATGTCGTCGCCGTCGGCCGCGAGCCCGCCCCAACCCTGCTGGATCACCCCGCGCAGCCCGGCCCGGCGCAGCGCGCGCACGATGTCTTCGCTGAGTCGCCGCGGGTCCGGGACCGTCGCACTGCCCAGACCGACGAACACCGGAGGTTCGCCCGCGTCGAGGAAGTCCCGCACCTCGGGCGGAAGTCCGCTCTTCACGTCGTACGGCCACCAGTAGCCGGTCACGTCCAGCCCCGTCCGCCAGTCGCGTGGCCTGGCCACCACGAGCGGGCTGAAGCCGTGGTGCACCGGCCACGCCTGGCGCTCCCGGGCCCGCAGTGCCGCCGCGGAGCGGACGCGGGGCATCCCCAGCCGTTCGCGCACCGCGGGGACCGTCGCGGCGAAGACCTGCTCCACGGCCAGGCCCACACCGTGCCCGGCGAGCCGGTTGCCGGCCGTTCCCCAGGAGCGGCCGCCGAGCATGGGAGGGCCGAACTCACGTGTGGGGGCGAGGGGTTGGAGATAGACGCCCATGCTGGGCAGCGACAGGCCCTCGGCGACGGTGTGTCCCAGCGGTGCGAGCGAGCCGGACAGCAGCAGCACGTCGCTCCCTCGCGCGGCCGCCAGCACGTCGTCGGCCATCTCCTGGGCCAGGGTCCGCGCCATGCTCACCACCCGCAGCAGCTTTCCGGCGCCCGTCGCACTGTCGTGCAGCGCCCGCCCGCGCGAGGACTCCAGCTCCGCCCGCGGATCGAGCGGCAGGGCGTGGAATCCGAGCCCCGACCCCGCCACCAACGGCTCGAAGGAGCCGTGTGTGACCAGGGTGACCTCGTGCCCGGCCCGCACCAGGCCGTGGCCCAGTCCGGTGAACGGGGCGACGTCGCCCCGGGACCCCGCTGTCATGATCGCTACGCGCACAACGGTCAGTATGGCGCGGAGGCGTGCTCCGCGGGCGAACGCCCCAAGGGGACCGGCTACTTCACGCCTGTCACAGCCGTTGACTTCACCCTGCCGTGGCTCTACTTTCGGCGCGCGACACGTTCGAACTGTCGATCCTTGTTCGAAATATCGTCACCCTTGAGTGTTTCCCCGCACGAAGGAGCCGCATGTACCCCCCACCGCGTTGTGTCCGCCGGGTCAGAGCCGCCGCCGTACGCGCCCTCGTCCTCGCCCTGGCCGCCACCGCCGCCCTGCTGTTCGCGCAGCCGGACCAGGCGCAGGCGGCGACCAGCCGTCAGATCTCCGTGCCCACCGCCCCGATGGGCTGGGCCTCCTGGAACAGCTTCGCCGCGAAGATCGACTACAGCGTGATCAAGCAGCAGGTCGACGCCTTCGTCGCCTCGGGCCTGCCGGCGGCGGGCTACCAGTACATCAACATCGACGAGGGGTGGTGGCAGGGCACCCGTGACAGTGCCGGCAACATCACCATCGACGAGGCGGAGTGGCCCGGTGGCATGAAGGCCATCGCCGACTACATCCACAGCAAGGGCCTCAAGGCCGGTATCTACACCGACGCCGGCAAGGACGGCTGCGGCTACTACTACCCGACCGGCCGCCCCGCCGCGCCCGGCTCCGGCAGCGAGGGCCACTACGCGCAGGACATGCTCCAGTTCTCGCAGTGGGGCTTCGACTTCGTGAAGGTCGACTGGTGCGGCGGTGACGCGGAGGGGCTCGACGCGAAGACGACGTACCAGGCCATCAGTGACGCGATCGCGCAGGCCACGGCCAGCACCGGCCGCCCGATGACCCTGTCGTTGTGCAACTGGGGCCGGCAGAACCCGTGGAACTGGGCTCCGGGCCAGGGCGCGATGTGGCGGACCAACGACGACATCATCCTGTACGGCAACAAGCCGTCCATGACGAACCTGCTGACCAACTACGACCGGAACCTGCACCCCACGGCCCAGCACACCGGCTACTACAACGACCCCGACATGCTGATGGTCGGCATGGACGGCTTCACCGCCGCCCAGAACCGCACCCACATGAACCTGTGGGCGATCTCCGGCGCACCGCTCCTCGCCGGCAACAACCTCGCCACGATGACCACCGAGACCGCGAACATCCTCAAGAACCCCGAGGTCATCGCCGTCGACCAGGACACGCGCGGCCTCCAGGGCGTCAAGGTTGCCGAGGACACCAGCGGACTGCAGGTGTACGGCAAGGTCCTGTCCGGCGCGGGCAACCGCGCGGTCGTTCTGCTCAACCGCACCTCCTCCGCCCAGAACATCACCGTCCGCTGGTCCGACCTCGGTCTGACCAACGCCAACGCGACCGTCCGTGACCTGTGGACGCAGCAGAACATCGGCTCGTACGGCACCAGTCACACCACGAGCGTCCCGGCGGGCGGCTCCGTGATGCTCACGGTCAAGGGCGGCACCGAGGCCGCGAGCAGCACCTACACCGGCACGTCGAGCTTCTCCGGCGTGGTCGCCGGGAGCACCGGCCTGAAGACCGTCGACGTCGCCTACACCAACAACACCTCGACCGCCCGCAAGGCCACCCTCAAGGCCAACGGCCAGGGCTCGACGGCGGTCTCCTTCCCGCCCACCGGCTCCAGCCAGGGCACGATCAGCGTCCAGGTCGCCCTCTCCAAGGGCTCCTCGAACACGCTGACCTTCACCGGCGCCCCGACCCTTGCCGACATCACGGTCAGGCCGCTGCCCGGCGCCAACGGCAACCTGGTCGTCGGCACACAGTCGGGCCGCTGCCTCGACATCAACGACAACACCATCACCAACGGCACCCAGGGCCAGCTCTGGGACTGCAACGGCGGTCAGAACCAGGCCTGGACGTACACCTCCCGCAAGGAACTCGTGGTGTACGGCAACAAGTGCCTGGACGCCTACAACCTCGGCACGACCAACGGCACCAAGGTCGTGATCTGGGACTGCAACGGTCAGAACAACCAGAAGTGGAACGTCAACACCGACGGCACCCTGACCAATGTCCACTCCGGACTCTGCCTGGACGCCTACAACAACCAGACGGCCAACGGCAGCCAGCTGGTGCTGTGGTCCTGCGGCACCGGTGACAACCAGAAGTGGACGCTGAACTAGCGGCGGCGAACCCCCGGACGGGCGAGGCTGTGTCCGGCACAGCCTCGCCCGCCACCCGGAGGCGCGAGACGGTCAGTCGGGGAGGTTCCCCTCGCCGCCGAGGTTCGCGACCATCCGGCGCAGGACATCGACCGTCACCGCGTAGTCGGCCGGTTCGATCCCGTCATGCGTCCGCTCGTGGATCCGCAGGTTGCGCTCCCGGGCACGGACGCGCCCGGCTTCACCCGCCTCGGTCAGCCGCATGCCGTCCGGCTCCTCCGTGAGCCAGCCGCGGGCGACCAGATCGTCGAAGACGCCGTCGAAGTCGATGCCCTGGTCGTCATACCGAGTCAGCCGCTCGACGAGCGCCGCACGGGTCCACCGTCCGGGATCCCCGGCGGCGTGGTTGAGCGTCCACCAGTGGGGCTGCGTCAGGTTCTCCACAGCCAACTGTGCGCGGATTCCTCCCACCACCCGGCGGTACACCTCACCACTCCACGCCCCGATCGGCTGAGCGGCCAGTTCCTCCTGCGAGTACTCCTTGATCGCCATGTGACGACCGTAGAACCTCAACTTTGCTCGAGGTCAAGGCCGGAGCTGCGGGACGACACACACCACGACGACACCGACGAGCCCGGCACAGCCCAGCAGCAGACCCGCCAGCAGTCCGCGCCGCAGCTCGCGGTACTTCGCCTCGTACTCCTCCCGCAGTCGCCCGGCGCGCGTCGAGGTGTGCTGCCAGGAGTCGCGGGCGAGTGCGAGGTACTCCGCCTCGAACCGCCGCTCCACCTCGGCCCGTTGGGTGTCCGTGAGCCAGTGCAGTGGTGCGGTGAAGCGCTCGGCGGCCGTGCGGCCCTCCTCGCGGGTGGCGGCGAGCAGCAGATGGCCCTCGACGTCGGCCAGGAACCTGCTCACTTGGCGGTCAACTCCCTCTGCGGCTCGGTGGTGTGGTGCACGTCGAACGCCGGGGATTCGCTGCGGATCCGCGGCAGGGTGAGGAAGTTGTGCCGCGGGGGCGGGCAGGACGTCGCCCACTCGAGCGAGCGGCCGTAGCCCCACGGGTCGTCGGTCTCGACCTTCCTGCCGTACTTGGCCGTCTTCCACACGTTGTAGAAGAAGGGGAGCAGTGACGCGCCGAGGACGAACGAGAAGATGCTCGACAGTGTGTTGAGGGGGGTGAGGCCCTCCACCGCGAGATAGTCCGGGATGCGGCGCTGCATACCGTTCACGCCCAGCCAGTGCTGGACGAGGAAGGTGCCGTGGAAGCCGATGAACAGCGTCCAGAAGGTGATCTTGCCGAGGCGCTCGTCGAGCATCTTGCCGGTGAACTTGGGCCACCAGAAGTGGAAGCCGGAGAACATCGCGAAGACGACGGTGCCGAACACCACGTAGTGGAAGTGCGCCACCACGAAATAGGAGTCGGAGACCGCGAAGTCGATCGGTGGCGAGGCGAGCATCACGCCGGTCAGACCACCGAAGGTGAAGGTGATCAGGAAGCCGGTGGCCCAGAGCATCGGTGTCTCGAAGGACAACGAGCCCTTCCACATCGTTCCGAT